>JAILCB010000312.1 GCA_024680595.1 Lachnospiraceae bacterium
GTTGCCCACGCGTTACTCACCCGTCCGCCACTAGCGTGTAAATCCATTGGACGAATCCTCCTTCATTACACCCCCGTTCGACTTGCATGTGTTAGGCACGCCGCCAGCGTTCATCCTGAGCCAGGATCAAACTCTCAAAATAAATATCTTCAGACGTCCTCGGACGTCCTTCGAGTCATCCGCTCCGGACGTTGGCATCTTCCGATGCCGCTGTCGTTCTTTTGCTTTCGCGTCTGTCTCCGTTTCGGCCAGCTCCCAATTTTGGTCGCTGCCCTCACTGTGTCTGTTCTACAAAACTGAAAAATCTCTCTAACTGATGATTAGAATTTTCAGGGTTGCATTGCTGTTCATTTGTCAAGGTTCCTTTTGTTTTGCGCCCTCATTTGCGGCGCGAGTAGTATAATACCATCCTAGTGCCCTAGTGTCAACGACTTATTTTAATCAAAAATACAAATTTTCTTGACAATTTTTATTTTTCTGCGGGTTTTTTCAAATTTTTCATCGGAAAATTCCATTTTCTATGAAAACAGACAAAAGCCAAACCTCCCAGGATTGCTATGAAGGAAAGCCATGAAGAAATAGTCTGGAGCAGAGTTCCTCCATAATATACCGTAAATGCCTTTGCACCACCGGGATATATCCGCGCCCGGCCGTTCTCTCCACTTCCATCCAGGGGTAATTGCTCCCCGTTTTCAGCATTTATGGCTTTATATCCATAATAATATATATAGGGAACATCTACATAAGCTTCCTCTCCAGTTAAGCCCTCTACTGCCACTTTATTATCTATTCGCTCTATTTCGATCTCCCCGCCGTCTGTATATGCCAGATCCGCATCATCTCCCAGCTTCTCCCTATCTGTTACCGTAATAGGCAGCCACTCTCCGCCTATGACGGTTTTTGTATGGGGCCCATATTCGAAATAGTCATCCGAATATGAATAATAGCCCTCATCAATGCGGTTGAGGTTTCCTACTGCAGATGAAATCATTATTGCCAGAACAATAAGGGTGATGAGCGGAGAAAGCTTTTCTCCTGCGCCCTGCCACATTTCTTCCGCCCAGATAACTATATAAATCCCCGCCGCAATCGCCAATAATGACGACGCCACAATGAAAAGCCTCCAGGGAAACTGAACGAAATTCAGATATTTTGCCGCTCTCTTCCAGGGAAAGAGGCCCGTTGTGCCCAGAGTGAATAATAGGCCAAAGATTAGGCAGAAATCCGCAAACCGATATCCATCTTTCCGCTCCTCCCCCCGCGCCTTGATAAACAGGCGGGGCAAGACCAGGAGAAATACAGATATGCCCATCCCCGGCAGCTCATTTTGAAATACGTCCCTAAGTAAGAGTTTTTCATAATCCAGGTCAAATTTGGATTTTACATAGGCGAAGGTTGTTGTATTCAGCTGCTCAAGCATAGGGAGCCAGTAAAAGGCTGTCATTAATAATACAGCCACTGCGGTGAGAAAAAGCCTTAGAAGAATCTTTGGCTCCTGTCTCAGCCTTTTCACAGAACAGATTAATGCAAATACGCATAGAATAAGGGAGAAAAATGTGGTAAGGGTATGGCACAGGAGAACTCCGGCCATGCCCGCCCCCAGTATCCAGGGCTTTTTCAGATCCCTATACATGAGGTCAAACAGTCCTGCAATTACCAGAGGAAAGAATATGAAGGCCGTATACTCTCCCACCGCACTACGGGTGTATATATCATCTATATGATATTGGCAAAGGGTGAATATCACCGCGGAGAGCAGGGCGGACATATCCTGTCCTGTAATATACCTGACACTGAAGTAGCAGGAAATAAAGCCGCATATAATGCAAAATGCCACGAATACATGGTAGGCCCCATTGATTCCCAGGCCAAAAACCCTCAGCAGGGCCGGCAGATAAAGCAGGAAATCCGGGTAGAATAGGGAGCTGGCATATCCTTCCCCACAGAAAAAAAGCATATTTACCCGCAGAAAGGGATGACCGTGCAAAATCCCTTCCTTTAATGCCTCAATTCGAAGCAAATGATATTCAATGTCATGTCCATTAATGCAATTGACCGTGAAAAGCGGCAGACATGCCACGATTATTGTTATGAGAAAAACACCTATGAATATCCTACGCTTTTTCATCTACCCTTTCTCCGGAGCAGCAGATGCGTCTCTGACGCGAACTCACTTTTATCTATTACCAGCTGCAAGTCATCCAGGACAGAGAGGAATTTGGGACCGAAATAATCCTTGAGGGCTCCATTACCGTTCTGGTCAAGGCATACACAAAGCATACGATAGAGATCCATCATATCGGAACCAAACTTCCAGCTCCCCGCCTCCTCAAATCCCATCCGGTCCGCGAAGTAGGCAAGGGACTGATCTGAGAATAAATGAGTATGTGTTCCCCCCGCATGCCTATTATAGCAATTCTGATGGGCCGCCTCGAATACACAGCTCATGGAAAACATGGGCACTGACAAGAAGACATACTCCACTTTTTGATTATCCCGAATCGCTTCTATTACCTCATCCAGATTGACTATATGCTCAAACACTCCTATAAAGGAAAGAACGTTGCGATCCGTCTTCCGCAGTATTTCAGGAATATCAGTCCCCTGTGTCTGGGACAGAATCTCTTCCCCCGCCATCCGATTGGCGAATTCTACCTGAGCCTTGGAAATCTCAATTCCTACCGCATCTGTCCCTAATTGCCTCATGGCCCTGACAAAGTACCCGCTGCCGGCCCCGTCGTCCAGAAGGCGTATCTCCTTAGGCCCGAGCCCTTCTTTATCCAGTCTCTCCAGCAGGAACTCCGCCTTCGGCATATAAATGGCCTTCAGCCTGGCCTCATACTTTTCCCTATCCGCCTCCGAATAGTTATTTTCATAGGAATCCACCAAATAAACCCGGTTTTCAAAGTCCTCCGTATCCTCATTCTCACTATTCACGTGGCCACAGCGGGGGCAGAGATAGTATCGCATCCTCTGACTGGAATACAGAGGCTCTCCCGATATGGCCTCGTGACAGATTTTGCAATGAGTCCGCTTAGGCTGCAGCAAAAGGGCATCCGCCTGCCGGGCGGACATTTCCAGCATCTCTTTGTTTTTTGAGAAAAAATCATTCTTGATCTTTACAATATCGCCAATGGGCTTTCCATACTTCTTTTCATCCATAATATCTATGCTTTCCTTCCGCTTTCCCTATTCAAAAGAGAAATGTATTTCCCCTATTAACGGTCAAAAGCGCATCCCGGCTTCATCTATGCCAGATAGTTCCGGCCGCACTTCCTCCGTGCGCCCGACTGCTCCGGCATTTGAATGATGAAGGAATTGCCGCTTCGTCAGATGCCGTCAATAGATTTCTACTATAACATAAACAAAATGGAAAAAACAGATCATAGGTCCAGGACAAGCCGGGCAAGGAATATTGCAGCCGGCCCCTTCGGAATCACTGCCTCAGCTCTCCAAGAGAAAGGTCATGGTGACCCCAGCAAACTTGACCAGATCCCCATCGTGAAGCTCCGCCGTTTCATCGCAGTCCAGCCGTCTGTCATTTAAGCAGGTCCCATTGGTGGAATTTAGGTCAGAAAGGAAATATTTACCCTCTTCCTTCCGGATACAGGCATGCATCCGGCTGACCCGGTTATCCGAGATTACCCCGTCCGCCTTTCCCCTATATTTTCCGATCATGAACGGATTTTTATTAATAGGAAACTGTATTTTCTCTCCATTTAGCCGTCCCGTTAAAGATGCCTTCCCCCCTCTTTCGGCCAAATATTTGGAATAATCCGTCAATACCACAGTTTCCCGCATGGCCTCTTCCTCATCATAATTCCCCGAGGAAGGGAATGAGCTTTTTTCTCCCCCATTATGCCAGCTCCGGGACAAGGGATAGTCTTCCCTCTGAAAGGCGCTTTCGTACTTCTCTTCCCTATTCTTTTGACCATTCTCCCCCTTCAAATCCGAATTTCCGCCCTTTTCAAACTTTCCTCTCCTTTCCTCTTCATACTGCTCTTCCAGTTGGTCTTTCCTATAATCCCTGCCCCCCACCAGTTCCTCCGAATCCTCCTCCTCATCAGTTCCTTCCTTTTTCTTTTTTGTCCTGCCATGGACCCGAATTACTCCCAGAATGGCGGCAGACAATACCAGAGCTAATCCCGCCCCTACTGTTAAATAACTATCTTCGGAGAATCCCATAATCGTCAGCAGTGACGGATTTAAGAGGATACAGATATATAGCCCCGCCGCTGCCCCGACCATTAATAAGCATATGGGAAGAGGTCCTCCCAAACCCTTTTTTTCAGCTTTCTTCTTTTTCCTCTTTGGCCTTGACTCTTCCTTTTCAAAGGAAAAACCCTCATCCTCATTCTCTTCCCACAGCTTTTCAATTGGCAATACATCCTCCAAAGACTCCACCTCCTCCTTTTTCTCCTTCTCTTTAACCAAATCCGGCCTCTTGTCCAGGAGGCTCTCCGGGGAGTAAATCCCCTCACTCAGGAGATTGAAATAGCCGTATGCCAGCTCGGATGCCGCCTCATCCTTGTCATTAATACTATCCAAAAGGAATTGCCCGAAGCCCAGCCAGGCGTCCTCTCCCTCCGAATTGTCAGGATAATAGCAGAATTCAGGGCATTCCTTCTCTAGATTCCAGAAGATACAGTCAGGGCTAATCAGGAGATCCGAGCTGCGCAGCAAATATCGCTCCAGCTCCTCCATCAGATTTTTCAAGCTTTTTAGGATGCTTTCTACTTCCTTAAACCCCATGGGTTTCCCTACAAAACTGTTCTTCAGATTTTGTCTGAATTTGACATCATAGCAATAATAGGATTCTCCATTTAGGTTCCGGATACTGACTTTTATTAGCCCGTTTATGGAATTGCGAAGCACCATTTTTTCCTGGAAACCAGTTTTTTCCTGATTTTCCTTTCGAATCATCATATAACGCCGTTCCATGTCTTCTATCAGCTGAACTTCCATTATTACCCCTCTATACTTTCCTATATATTTTGCGCAAAAATCCTTGATTATAAGCCTTTTGAGCAACGGTTTATAATATCCATGACAAGGCTTCTAAATATGGGTTAAAAACTGTATCTTTTCCCCCAAATCTCCTTTTTCCGGGATACGGCCTGGTCTTCCATCACTTGACCAAATTCTCCACGATCCTGCACTCCCGAATAAAGCTGCCGGGATCCAGTCTTTTGCTATGACCCTCAGCCCTTACCCCAATCCCTGAGAAACTCATGCCAGGAACCAGGACGACCCCTCCAGGTATGGAGAACTCCCCGGAATAACGAACGGACACCTGGTCTTTGGTGATTTGAATGTCCATATCCAGATCCTTTGTGGCCAGAAGCCTGCCATCAATGGTGTCTTCCCCCGTCTTTTTGACCTTGGCGTAAATATCATCGCTCTTATCCGTCACTTCACTGCCCCGCAAGGCCGCTTCATAGGCGGCCGCATCCAGGACGGCCCTGTCGTGAATGAAGAAAGCCTCATATATGACAAGGACAATGACAGCCAGGATAAAGGGAAAGAGCAGGGCCGCTTCGATGGTATAGGATGCCTTGAATGTAATTCTTTTCCTCATAATTCCCTCCTAATAAGCAGATTTCCATTATTTCTAAGATCCTTTACTGCAGCATATTTCACATAAGGTGCAGGAAACCCTTATGTCAGCCAGAAGCCCGGGAGTTTGATAAGAGCGAAAGGCTTCGACAACCGAGTTTTCCAGGGCAAAGCCTATAAAAAGGCTGCCCAACTCAATTTCTCACAGAAAAGCTGTCAAAGACTAATTCCGGCCTGCTTTTCCATTTCTATAGCCGCAGAGGCCGATTCCGGCATGACTTTCCACTGGCATAGCCGCAGAGGCCGATTCCGGCATGACTTTCCACTGGCATAGCCGCAGAGGCCGATTCCGACATGACTTTCCACTGGCATAGCCGCAAAGGCCGATTCCGGCATGACTTTCCACTGGCATAGCCGCAGAGGCCTCTGCCGGAGTGCTTTTCCACTTCCATAACTACGAAAACCGTTGCCGGCCTGCTTTTCCACTTCCATAACCATAAAAATCTCTGCCGGAGTGCTTTTCAAAGCAATAGAAAGGATGCCAGCAAAAATGGGACAAAGGGAATTTCTGTTTTTCTCCCGCAATGCCTAAGCACCAGCATTATTCCGGAGAAAACCCCTGCAAGCATTACCCCTCCCATTAAAAGCCGGAGATTGCCGAAGAGCCCCAGGAAACAGCCTGTCACCATGACTACTAAGCCGTCTCCATAGCCTATATGGCCTCCGGTGGCCAGGTTCAGGAACAGCAAGCCCCCTCCCACCAGCATTCCTCCCAATATATCCCATAGACTTCTATTCCCGGACAGAAGCTGAAAGAGGATTCCCGCAAACATGAAGGGCAGCAGGATTCGCAGGTATACTACCCTCTCCTTTAAGTCTGTTACCGTACATATGACCAAAAATACCACTGTGATTAATCCCAGAAACAAAGACATCTATTTCTCCTTTCCAGACGCAAATCTCATTTTCCCCAAAGTCCGGCACTTCCCACGACTTTCCTGTATCGGTTATTCCGATTTCGCAAGACCCATTTTCCCCAAAATCCGGCACTTCCCACGTATTTCCTGTATCGGATAGTCCGTTTGCTCAAAACCCTTTTTCCCCAAAGCCCAATACTTCCCACGACTTTCCTGTATCGGTTATTCCGATTTCGCAAGACCCATTTTCCCCAAAATCCGGTACTTCCCACGGATTTCCTGTGTCGGATAGTCCGATTAGGCAGAATTCATTTCCACCACACCCAAATACTTTCCTGTATCAGCTAGTCCAAGTGGGCAAATCTCATTTTCCCCCGCACTCCGAACAGGGCGGCCTCCCTCCTGTTTTGGAGATAGGCACGGCCTGAATGCTGCGCTTAAGGCCGGGGCAGGAAAGGCTGGTATGGTAGCGATCCCCATCCGTGGTGATATAGAAGACCCCCGAGCCTTTTTTGGCCCCACAGAATTCGCAGGCGTAATACTTTCCGCCGCTTTCATTTCTCTCCCCGGGAAGGGCATCTTTACTTGTCTGTTTGATTGTGATCTTCAGGTGGCTGCAGTCCTTGGATCTATGGTAAACACTGCCATGCTCTGTGACGAAGACGATTTCCTCATCGCTCCCAAGGTCTTCCTTTTGCGTGTTGTCATAGCCTGTGAAAGCCCGGATTCTAGCCCTGTCCGCCACTTTGAAGCCATTTATCTGGAGGAAGGAGAAGGGGACTTTCACCTGATAATTGGCGACCAGATCCACCATCTGGTCTTGCTTTAGGACGGAGGAATGAATAAATGAAATTCCCCCGCTGCCCCCCTCCACCGGGGACTCGGAAATATACTTCTCCTCTAGGTCGGACAGGGTCATACTCCTGCCTGCCGTCAGAGAAATCGCCAAGGATCCCCCGGGAATGCTTTTCCCTCCTGTGACCTTATCCATGGCATAGGCATAGGTACTGAATTTCCGCGCAGTCTGGTGAAGTGAGGCCTGGACATTTCCCGAGAAACGCAGGGCCTCTCCCAAATATATGAGCGCTATCATCATGAATAGGAAAAAGGGCAGAACCAGGGCTGTCTCCACGGTTAAGCTGGCTCTCAGAGCAGTGCCCGAGACCGGTCTTCCCAGGCCGATCCTCTTTTGAAAGGAAACGGATAGAGATGGCTCTTTTTGGCAATCTGCCTCAGAAAAAGCTGTCTCCTTTTCCGACGCTTTCGGGTTCTCCTTTCTCTTTTCATTGGTTTGCTTTACAGGGAATATTAAGGGAAGAGCCATCTTTACCCGCCTCCTTTCCTATTTTCAATTCTTTGCTATTGCACAATTTCTCCGTATTTGGCCCGCTGGCTATACAGGCTTTAGAAGAAAAATTTCAAGCTCTTGCTATTGCACAATTTCTTCGTAGGCAAATTCCCGTCTTATGGTAAATTCAAATCCATAGGAACTGACCAAAGCGGCCTCTGCCTGCATATAATCCACGCAGCCATCCATACGGAAGCCCCCATTCCCCTCCGTCTCCCGCAGGTTCATTTCAATTACGTCCAGGGCCCTTGACACCTTATCCGTTGAATTTTTCAAGGCCAGCTGCAGCTTCAAATAATCCTTATAACTAAGGCCCTTATCGCATTTCTTCGGTTTCTTGCTTAGAAAGAAGAACAGATCCCCAATGGAGGTCAGCTGCCAATTGTCCTCTCCCTTCAAAAGGGGCACCCTTTCCCCGGATAGCAGGGCCCTGACATCCATTACTGCCTCCGCAAAGCCCCAGGCCAATAGGATCATGGTTCCAATGGCCTCCGCCAAATCAGGACTTAATAATAATAGGGAAATGACAAAGCCCAAGGTATTGGCCTGTGCCTTCTTTCCTTTATCATTTAGAACAGCGATGGTGTCTGCCGCCTCCCTCATAATTAAGATGGCCTTCACCGCTCCCCGGAGATTTGCCCTATCCGTATTCTCCCCGCTCAGGATATACTCCAGCTCATAGGAACAGGGGCCATCCTTCTTTTTGTCGGTATAGCAGGACATTTTCCAGGATAGGTATTCATTAAAGAGCAGCTCATTCACAAAGGAGTCCGGATCCTCATCCGGCCGGACCACTCCAATTCCGCTTTGATTGTCCCGATAGGAAGTGAGACCGTCCAGCTTTAACTCCTTATCCGAGCATTCCATACCGCTATTTAATATGAGATTCAGGATTCCCGGCCGCTTATCAAAGACGGATTGAACAGGATTGCCGCCCAGGGACATATCCTCCCCCGACAGCTCCGCCTCTATCTCCGCCCTCTTTTTATCCACATCCTCCTCTGAAATCCCACTATTGTTATATTCCTCCAGGTTCTCCTTTAAGCCGTCAATGATGCTGAGGCCGTAACGGTCCTTGATGGAATGTATGGCCTGGCGCTTAAAAACTCTCCCACCCTGATCCGTAGCATAGCTCCATAGGTCAATGTGGGCGTCGTCCACGGAAAGACCCGCCATATCTGATACATTAAATAGCATCAAGTTTTTAGAAGGACTGCAATTAAATGCCATATAGTCTTTTAGGTGCTCTGTAGCCGCCGCTATGGAAGGCTTGCCGGAACCATAGGAGGTGTCTATGAAATAAAGATCGTACTGATCCAAAAGTTCCCGGTTATATTCCGCAAATATAGACATGAGTCCCATATTCATGACCATTTCCGTTCTTGCTCTGGCTACGCTATAACGAATGCTGGAAATGACCGCTCCTATGAGGGACAGCAGGACCGCTAGAATTAAGCTCAAAAATACCGTTATGACGGCCTCCGCCCGGTCTCTTCTCTGCAGTTTTCCGGCCAAATTACAATTCATAGACACCTCCTTTCCGGTAGTGTTTCCGTGATGCGTCTACATAGTTATTCTTGGATGCTCTTACCGCCCGTTACTTCGGGACTTAAATAGATGTGGCTTTGCTATTGATGGTCTTAAAGATCTTGTTGACAAGAGTTGTGAGCTGATCCTTGAAGATTATGACGAGCCCGATGAGAACAACGAGAATCAGGATTAATTCCACTGTTCCAATGGCATCTTCCTCTGACCAAAAACGTCTCAGCATACTTTCTCCTCCTTTCTATAGGGGTGCTTTCATTCCATATTACATTCTGACTGGACTGGCTGCCGCCTTTTGAAGCGACAACTTATGCCTCATTCCCGGGAGGGCTTCTCCCGCCTACGCAGGGGAACAGCCAATATTCTAGCGGCTTTTGTTTCCCGTCCGAAGGGTCTGACCCGTCCTACTGCAGGAATTTCTAGAAGATACATTTGCTATTCCCGGGAGGGCTTCTCCCCTTTGGCGGGGCCCTAAGGCAGATTAAGCCTTTTTCCTTCTTTTCTTTCCTTTTTGTCTTCATGGTTTTCCTCATAGTGAAAATGACAGAAATGCAGGTACAATAACGATTATCATGACGATTAGAAGCATCATTCCCATGGGCAGGAGCAGCTTAGTTCCCGCCTGCTCACCCAGCTTCTTGGCCAGGGCCTTCCTCTCCTCAAAGGCATCTCCGGATTCCCGCTCCAATATTTCCAGGAGTCCGGCACTGCCCTTCTGCAGATTCTGGGCAAGCAAGGTTCCTAATTTATTGAAATGACGGATTCCCGCCCGATTTCCAAAGTTTTGATAGGCCTGGTACTCCGATACCCCGCTTTGCATTTCCCGAACGGTGACTAGCATCTCCTCATAGGCAAAGCTGGGCTCTCCCTTGGTCTTCTTTTTCCGCCTCTCATAATCCGCAGCCACCTTTTCGAAGGCTCCCCGAATGGTCATACCCGCCCCAAAAAGCAGGGTCAGTCTGCTGACTATTTCCGGATAATCCAGCATCATCCTTTTCTCCCTCTCATCCAGCTTTTTGGTCAAATCCCTATCTCTTCCGTAATAGATTACGATTCCAGCAAATACCGAGATGACGAAGAGGATGAAGCCTGTGGTAGAGGGGGGTTCATGAAAGCTGACCTCCACTCCCCCCACTTGTCCCGGAAGCACCAGGGCAGGATCTGACACCGTCTTCAGGTCATTTGCCTGAATCTTCCTTCGGACCGCATTTGCAATCTCCTCCTCTGCCCCCTTCTTCCTGGGATAAACCCGGGCAAAGAACTCATACTCTTCCCTGTTGTCGAAATAGGTAAGAGCCGCTGTCAGCCTGACAACCCTGCCCTTTTTATCCTCATAATCAGGCTGTATAGCTCCCTGTCCATTCAGGACCTCATAATCATCTACCGACCAGGCGATTGCTATGGGATAATCCTCTACCGACTCCATCAGCTTTAGATCCGAGTCCACATGGTCCAGACTGGCATTATCCCCCAATATTTCTGCCTCAATTTTCTTCTCCGCTTCATGAAAGATTTGACGGATTTCACTGTCTGTGTATTGCTGCTCCTGCACAGTAAGGTTCAGGGGCTCAGACAGTTCTTCCCCATCCACCCTGGTCTGCAGGGTCACCTGCCTCTCCCCTTCTCCATAGGAATTCCTGGCAATTTGATTACCATCGAGAATGTTGCCTCCTCCGGAGGTCAGGGTGACAAGCAGCCCCAGCAGATTGCCCGCAAAAACAACAAGGAGTGCCTCGGACAGCTTGGACACGAAATATGCCTTGGTCTCTGCATAGCCCTTACTGGAAGGATGGAGAAGAGACTGCTTTTTCCGTATCTCCTCCATGGTCCTTACCGGGAAGTGCTTTAATAGAAAGATGGAAACCTTCATAAAGGGTTTCTTTAATCCGCTCTCCTCCTTGCTGTCTTTAGGCAGCCTCTGCTTTCGGGACAGCGTGAAGAGGATAATAAAGATAAGTAATATTAGAATATGTATAATAATCATGATTTCCCCCTATAATGTCATAATCTCACAGGTCCTTATTTCCAGAGCCCCTCCCCTGTCAGAGACCCGGCAGACCGTCAAGACGAAAGACTCCACGAAGGTATTTCCAAAAACACTTCTTCAGCCGACTCCCGGGAAGTCCAAAGAGGCGGCAGACTGCTCGGACGGTATTTCCAAAAACATTTCTTCAGCCCACTCCCGGAAGACCAAAGAGACGGCAGACTGCTCGGACGGTATTTCCAAAAATCCTCCCCCGGCCGAAGGCTCTTTTCTAGATTTCTATATTCACAATCCGCTCGGATAGGATAAAGGCGCCCAAATACAGGGCCAGGCAGAAGGACATGAGAATGATTCCTGTCATATTATGATAGAGAGAGGATATGAATTCAGGGGATGTTATTCCAATATAGAGAATAATGGCGAAGGGCACGATTTCCATGATTTTATTCTCAAACTTCTTGGCACTCATTAAAGTCTCTATCTCCCTCTTCACCTCGATCTTGTCCCGGATGGTCTCTGCCGCCCGCTTAATAATTCTGGAAAAATCACCGCCGCTCCTTTTTGCCGCCGTGAAAACATTGGCAAAATCCCGAATATCCTCCACGCCGCTTCTCTCTGACAGCTCCAAAAGGATCTTCTCCAGACTCACATTAGACCGGAGTCTGCGGACCAAAACCGTAAATTCCCGGGTAATGATTCCCTCTTTCCCATACATTTTCTCCATGTCCCTCCCCGCCTCAATGAAGGCATTCTCCACGGAATAACCCGCATTTAAGGCGGCCTGAACAGCCATGATGGCTTCCCTGAACTGAAGAGTCAGTTCAAATCTTTGCTTGCGGATGAGATCCTGCCTCTTTCTCCGAAAAAATACCAGGGCTATAGGGAGTAAGAGGATGAAAGCAATGAAGCTCCTATAAAAGACATAGGCCACAAGAGCCGCAATCCCCACTCCCTCTCCTATGTAGAGAATTCGCTCCTGAATGGAAAAGTGATAATCTCTGTAATCCATACTATTTCTCCTTGCTATAATTTCTCTTCTCGGACCAGAATGACCCGGAAAGTACCGCTATATTCAAAAAATGGTCTTTCACCCGATTCTGTGCAGAGGAATACCCCCGTTAGGTCCGAAATACTCAAAATGGTCCTTTGTCCCGATTCTGTGCGGAGGAATATCCCCGCTAGGACCGAAATACTCAAAATGGTCTTTTGTCCGGATTCTGTGCGGAAGAATGTCCCCGTTAGGACCGAAATACTCAAAATGGTCTTTTGTCCCGATTCTGTGCGGAGGAATATCCCCGCTAGGACCGTCATATTCTTTGTCCAGAAAAATTGGACAATTTTCTTCTTTTGTTCTGAAACACACATCCTGTTCTAATTGCTCGTTGAATTCAATTTCTTCCGGGTAATAGAATGATCATAGCTTTGATAGATTTGAAAATATTATTAAGAATATGAAGGTGAATACGATGATGTGGATTATAACGGCTCTGCTATCTGCCGTATTTTCAGGAGCATCCTCTCTCCTGGCCAAAAAGGGTGTCAAGAAAACAGACCCTCTTGCAGAAACAACCATCCTTACTGCAGTTATATTGCTGCTATCCTGGCTTGCCGCCTTTTTGACGGGAGAGCTCTCCTCTCTCCCTCAAATTCTTTCCCTAAACCGGCTTTCCCTAATTTTCATGGGACTTTCCGGAGCGGCCACCAGTCTCTGCTGGATTTATTACTACAAGGCCCTGTCCATAGGGGCCGTCCACAATGTTATGGCCATTGAAAAGTCTAATATTGCCGTAACCATATTGATCGCCATCTTTTTCTTTCAGGAAACCGATTATCTCTGGGAAAAGCTGTTAGGGGTGGTCATTCTCTGCCTGGGACTATACTTTTTAATCCAGAAGGGAAAAAGCCTTCAGGCCTCGGAAAGCAAGACTTTCTATAGGTGGGCCTTTCTATCCGCCGCTTTTGCTGCCCTGAACACGGTTTTCTCAAAAATGGCCCTATCAGGACTTCCCTCCAATTTGGGAACCGCCATCAATATGCTCGTAGCCCTTGTGGTAACCATCCTTTGGGTATTTATGAACCGCAGGCAAGCTGCTTTCCATAACCTTCCAAAAAACGAGCTGCCCTATATTATTGCTGCGGGCGTTGCTAATTCCGCCTGCTGGCTCTGTTATTATCATGCGGTGAAGTATGGCATTCTGAGTGTAGTAATTCCATTAAATAAGATGAGTATTCCCTTTACCGCCCTGTGGTCCTATCTGGTATATAAGGAGAATATTCCCGGGAAGAAGGCCCTGGGCCTGACCCTGATTACAGCAGGGATGATAGATATTGCCATTTGGATTTGATCTTGGGATGTTGAACTGCTCAAGCTTTCCCTGAACCAACGGCTGACATGGGGCCTCTTTGATGCTTTCCCTGAACCAACGGCTGACATGGGGCCTCTTTGATGCTTTCCCTAAACCAACGGCTGACATGGGGCTTCTTTGATACTTTCCCAAAACCTTTGCTGAGATGGGGTTTCTTTGATGCTTTCCCTGACCCAACGGCTGACACGGGGCTTCTTTGATGCTTTCCCGAAGCCTTTTCTGCCATGCAGGTCTGTCTGGTGCTTTCCCTACATTAGCCCGCTCCGCTCCAGCTTTTCTGTGAATTTCAATTCCCCCACTTTTTGGAGTCTGTCCCCTTCATAGCGGTAGAGGGGATCAAAGGTCACTTCCCCATCCTGATATCCCGTTATTTCTACAATCTCCAGGACTTTCCGGCTCTTATCCCGGAGTCGCCCTAAGTGTACGATGATATCCACTGCCGAAGCGATTTGCCTGCGGATAGCCGGGAGGGGCAGTTCCATCCCTGCCATCAGCACCATGGTTTCCAGCCGCAACAGCATATCCTTGGCGGAATTGGCGTGGCCGGTGGAAAGCGAGCCGTCATGGCCGGTATTAGCGGCCTGCAGGAAATCCAGAGCCGCCCCGTCCCTGACCTCACCCACAATGATCCGGTCCGGCCTCATTCTCAGGGATGCCTTAATGAGATCCCGAATTGTGATGGGCTGACAGCCTTCCACATTGGCATTTCTAGTCTCTAGGCTAACCAAATTGGGAATTCCCTGGATCTGAAGCTCTGCCGAGTCCTCGATGGTGATTATTCTCGTTTCCTCAGGAATGAAGTGGGATAAGGCGTTTAGAAAGGTGGTTTTTCCGCTTCCGGTTCCTCCGGAAATGAAGATATTATAGCCGCTGACCACCAGCTTTCGCAGGAACTCCACAGCCTCTGAGGTGATGGCTCCGAAACGGATGAGGTCCTCCATGCGAATGGGGCTATCCGGAAAACGTCTGATAGTAATGATGGGACCGTTCAGGGCAATTGGATTCATGACAATATTTACCCGGGACCCGTTCTCCAGTCTGGCATCCACTATGGGCGAAGCCTCATTTACTACCCGGTTAGAGGCTGCCGCAATCTGCTGAACCACATCATTCAGGGCTTCCTTACTCTCAAAATGCCTCTCCCAACAGAAAAGCCGGCCGGAACGCTCTACGAAAATATTGCCAATCCCGTTCACCATGATCTCCGTCACCTCCGGGTCATCGATGAGGGGCTGAATTACCCCCTTCTTTCGGATAGAGTCAAAGAGATCCGACTTTAGCCTCCGCTTTTCTTCCAGGGTCAGAAATACCTTCTTGCCCTTGGCAATAATAGCGGAGTGAATGATTTCCTCAATCTCTTCATCCTCCACTTCCCTAGATAAATCAATTTTTGTAAGGATTTCGTGGTGCAGATCCTTTCTGATTTTTTGCAGATCCTTCATGCTAAGGCCTTTCTACCCATTTGCTCTTTCCCTG
Source organism: Lachnospiraceae bacterium (assembly GCA_024680595.1). Lineage (GTDB taxonomy): Bacteria > Bacillota > Clostridia > Lachnospirales > Lachnospiraceae > NK4A144. The sequence goes on from JAILCB010000312.1 coordinate 15,193, forward strand.
TCCAATTGAGAAGGTAAATCATTATTCCTATGCCTAGGATGGCTAATTCCCTCTGATTTAGGCACACAACCATTGAATTCAAAGTCTTTCCCTCGCTTTCAGCTGACCGAAGATAGGTGAAGAAACATCGATCCTGTGCCTAGAAAGTCCAGTTTTCCTCGATTTAGGCAAATTTTCATTTTTTCTGCTGCCCGCTAACGAGAAATGAAAAACCAAACCGTGCCTAAAGTGTACAATTTCTTATGATTTAGACATTTTCCCCTGAATCCAGCGACATCTCCCGGTTTCCCTGCCGGGCGTGGAAATCAAGCCAAGGGCTCTTCCCCGGCGGAAGAAGTGTTGCGGCTACACCTTTAGAACGGTCCGGGCATAATCCCCCATAGGAGTGGAAATCAGCTTTTCCGGCCTGCCATTGAAGTTTCTGAAGTAGGGGATGGTGATTTTTTTGGTCTTTCTAAGCACTTCCCCGCACTCCAGAATCCGCAGCATGGCCTCATACTGCTCAATCTTGGAGGATGAAACAAAATCCTCCCGCACCGGAGTATAAATGGTAGTACAGACTGACAGAATTTCCAGAAAGCCCTGAATGGAATCCCCGAAATCAAAGATAATATTCTCGTATCCGCAGTTCTGCAGCTCGTTTACAAAGGTAATCCAGGTGTCCCTGTCCACCGCCTTCAAATCCACGGGCGAAATGACCGGAGGAATGAAGTCCAGATTTCCCAGGGTCTGAACCATGCTGGCCAGTTTATAGGAGAAATTCCGCTTTTTCTGGCCGATATAGAATATCAAATCTGAGAGATCCGCCATGTAATTCTTTTGCAGAATTTGATTGAAGCCTGAATAATCCTCCAGATTCACATATAGACTCCTGCCCCTTTCCGACAGCACCTGGCCCAGGGCTATGGCAAAGGAGGTCCGAAAGCATCTGCGGACAGGGGAATAGACCGCAAATAGCTGGGTTTTCTGGCTATTTACCAGCCCCACCTCCGCGACAGGCTTTTCCGCATAATAACACATGACCTCCCGCATAATATTCTCCGAGGACTGGTATTTGCATACCGTCTTATGTCCTTTACTGTCTTCCGCCGAATCACTCTCTGACAGGACCATCATTTCCTCAGGTCCCACGGCTTCGATTTCATCATCCAGCTCCTCTTCCGGAATCAGGAGAATATCCACATCATTCTCCTTCATATACTTTTTTAGCATGAGCTTATCGGTGAAGGCCTGTACGTTTAAGGGCATGGGCTTTGCCTCCAGCAGATAATTCATGAGCTTTGTCACATATTCCTCGTCCCTGTCAAAAACAGCCAGTATATTCTTTTCCATATCCCTCTCCCTCTGGCAGCTCCATGGAGCCGCTTTCTGCAATCCTTCCCGGGTCTTCCGTCCTGCTTTTCTCGCTCGGCCGGCCCTTCACTCACAAGGTCAAGCGGCCTCACCGTTTTTCTCTTCCCAAGAGCCGGCTTAAAGAGACTTCTCGACCTGATAAGTGCCAGGCTGCCCTGATTCTCCGCTTTACTTCCCCCTCTCCAATTTCACCAAGGCCGCCCGCTTAATCCGCTATCCTGAAATCCCTGCTTTGCCTCAGAGATACCTCCATTACTTCTCCGTCTTCATGAGTGAAATACATGAGACCCATTTGCTCCCATAGGCAAAAGCCAAACAATACATAACAAAAATTAGACCGGAAAACATATTTAATTTTCATAAGGAAATACCTGCTCGAATGAACAGTTATTTGATTTGGTGAAAAGAAGTATACTCCTATATTCCAGAAAAGTCTAGTCATTTTTTGTATTTTTGAATGACCATTTTCCATGGAAATCTAGCCATTGCCTGAACGATTTGGTAAAATACCCGAGGATCTCGTATTCTCATTTGGGTAATCCCGCCCTGGGCGCGGGGCACTCCACAAGATCCGAAACTACCCGGAAGCCGAGGGAGGAGATTCCGCCCTGGGCGCGGGGCACGCCCTTCGCTCCGCGAGGGCCGGTCGTTTACATATTGCGAATCTCTGATGAAACCGCAATCCCATAGAAAAGAAGGATAAATATGCAGAGTCGCCGCTATACAGCCCACTACTCACCTCCACGTGTTTTGTAGTGTGTCAGTCTTATATCAAAGATAATAACAGAAGGAAAGAAACTATAGAAATTATAGATTAGCGGAAGCACCCGGTTTCATAACCGCATTGGTGTCTTTCGTAGAAAGACGGTATATAAGTATGAAAAAGGTACTCACCTATCTAATTATTTTTGTATCCGC
>JAILCB010000018.1 GCA_024680595.1 Lachnospiraceae bacterium
AAGAAGAACGAGTAGGGGCGTTGCATTGCTGTCTGTTTGCCGAGGGGCAGACAACCATTGGCGTGGCGATACGCGTCGGGGACACACCCGTTCCCATACCGAACACGACGGTTAAGCCCGACACGGCCGAGAGTACTGCACTGGCGACGGTGTGGGAGGGCAGGTGGCCGCGCCATCACATTAAAAGAAACATTGCCGTACATTGAAAACCGAATATCGAAATCACATAAATCTTAACAAATGAAGTAATACGAGTTAAGACATCCGAGGTGGACATCATGGAAGACACATGATGTCCCGACAAAGCAACAAACGAACCGAGTAATGAGAGAATCCAGAGGTGCCGTACGCTAACGGCACCGGATAACTGGTCAAGCAGGAAAGGGCACAGGACGGATGCCTTGGCACTAAGAGCCGAAGAAGGACGCGACAAGCTGCGAAAAGCCATGGGGAGGGGCACATGCCCGGCGATCCATGGGTGTCCGAATGGGGAAACCCGGCCGGGAACAACCCGGCCACCGTGCGGTGAATCCATAGCCGTACGGGGGGAACCCGGTGAACTGAAACATCTAAGTAGCCGGAGGAGGAGAAAACAACAGTGATTCCGGAAGTAGCGGCGAGCGAAACCGGAGGAGCCCAAACCGGGGTGCGTGCACCCCGGGGTGAGGACCGCCAGAATACCGTATGAGGGACAGTGGAACCGTTTTGGAAGAGCGGGCGAGACAGGGCGAGCGCCCCGTACACGAAGTCCCGGGGACGGGAGGCGGAATCCCGAGTACCGCGAGGCACGTGGAATCTTGCGGGAACAGGCGGGGACCACCCCGCAAGGCTAAATACTACTTAGTGACCGATAGCGCATAGTACTGTGAAGGAAAGGTGAAAAGCACCCCGGGAGGGGAGTGAAAGAGAACCTGAAACCCTGTGCCTACAAGCTGCGGGAGGCAACATGATTGCTGACCGCGTACTTTTTGTAGAACGGTCCGGCGAGCTGCGGGGCATGGAGGGTTAAGCGCCTAAGGCGCGGAGCCGGAGGGAAACCGAGTCTGAACAGGGCGGTTTTCATGTCACGCAGGCCCGAAACCGGGTGACCTACCCGTGTCCAGGCTGAAGACGCCGTAAAGGGCGTTGGAGGGCCGAACGCACATCCGTTGAAAAGGGTGGCGAGGAGGTGCGGGTAGCGGAGAAATTCCAATCGAACCCGGAGATAGCTGGTTCTCCCCGAAATAGCTTTAGGGCTAGCCCCATGGAGGGTCTCGCGGAGGTAGGGCGCTGAACGCCCGCGGGAGGAGCGATCCTTACCAAAGGCCATCAAACCGCGAATGCCGCAGAGACGCGCATGGGAGTCAGACTGCATGAGATAAGTCGGGCAGTCGAGAGGGAAAAAGCCCAGACCGCCAGCCAAGGTCCCAGAGACCGTGCTAAGTGGAAAAGGATGTGGAGCCGCCAAGACAGCTAGGACGTTGGCTCAGAAGCAGCCACGCATTCAAAGAGTGCGTAACAGCTCACTAGCCGAGAGGCTCCGCGCCGAAAATACACGGGGCTGAAGCACGGCACCGAAGCTGCGGATCCCTTAGGGGATGGTAGGGGAGCATCGGTGCGGCAGGGAAGCGCGACCGGAAGGTCGCGTGGAGCCGCACGGAGAGAGAATGCCGGAATGAGTAGCGAGAGTGGGGTGGGAATCCCCACGGCCGGATACCCAAGGTTTCCAGGGTGAAGCTGATCTGCCCTGGGGGAGCCGGGACCTAAGCCGAGGCCGTGAGGCGTAGGCGATGGACAACGGGTGGATAATACCGTGCCCCATGCGGACAGAACTGCGGGGACGCGGGCGGAGGACGCGCGCCGGGAACGGAAAGACCGGTGCGGAAACGCGGACCGAACCACAAGTAGGGAAGCGCGTTGACCGCCCGCCGAGAAAAGCCGCTATTGTTCCGTACGGGCCCGTACCGAAAACCGACACAGGTGGGTAGGGCGAGAAGCCCAAGGCCGGCGGGAGAAGCATTGTCAAGGAACTCGGCAAAATGGCCCCGTAACTTCGGGAGAAGGGGCGCCACGGAGACGTGGCCGCAGGGAAACGGTCCAAGCAACTGTTTAGCAAAAACACAGGTCTATGCAAAGCCGGAAGGCGAGGTATATGGGCTGACGCCTGCCCGGTGCTGGAAGGTTAAGAGGAGGGGTCAGCGAAAGCGAAGCCCTGAATTGAAGCCCCAGTAAACGGCGGCCGTAACTATAACGGTCCTAAGGTAGCGAAATTCCTTGTCGGGTAAGTTCCGACCCGCACGAAAGGCGTAATGATTTGGACGCTGTCTCGACAATGCACCCGGTGA
>JAILCB010000029.1 GCA_024680595.1 Lachnospiraceae bacterium
AGCGGTAATTAATTCTAATGATTAATAAATATTCAGTAAACCTTATTTATTATATCGGATCCTATGGCAAACTTCAAAAGGGCATTAGAAAAGAAAACCCTGCCCGAAAGGCAGGGTAAAATTGAATCCGACATCCACGGCCCAAATGCCGTTTCTCAAAAATTCTTTACAGCCAGAAACCTCAAGATCTATATCTATCAAGGCCTATTGCCGCTCTACAGGAATAATAAGCGTCTTCCCGTCCACAATTCTCCCTATGCCATATAAATTTCCGGGGCTTGACCGGTCCAGCTCCTTATATGGAGAATTCACCCCCCAGGGCCTCTCTAACCGCTTATTCCCGGAGCCATTGCCGGAGGATGAACTTCCTCCCTGCCCTGAACCTTCCCCGGATGTAGATGCCGAATCCGAACTACTGCTGTTCTGTGAAGCACTATTACCGGGAACCACCCTTTTTCCATTCTCAGATACTGAACTGCTCTGCCTCTTAGAAGGCTTTGCTTCTTCTGCCTCAATTTTACTCTCTTCCACCCTGCCGCCAAGAGCCATATAGGCCTTTTCTGCAGCGGGCTGACTCACTCCTGTCTCTTTGACTACAGAAGCATTTACCCCCTTAAATGCGCTTGCATCCACCGTGGCACGCCGATTGCCAATTCCCACATACTTGAGATTTCCACAATCCCGGAAAGCATACTCCTGAATTCCGGACACGGCAGAGGGCACATAGACGAACTCCAAAGAGGATGCGTTAGTAATGGAAAAAGGAGTCAATGCCTTCAATCCCTGAGACAGATAAAGAGCCTTCAAACGATTTACCCCCCAAAAGGCATAGGGGGCGACATAAGAAACCGAGGAAGGCATCTGATAGGTACTTCCTGTCCTTCCCGGCAGCATTTCTATCAGGCTATACTTCCCTTTATCATAAATCACACCATCCGTACAGATATAGAAGGGATTAGCAGAGGAAATGCTTACTTCAGATAGGGATGTATCCCCTGCAAACGCACCGTTTCCCAGTTTATAAAGAGTCTTGGGAATATTTACCTTCTTTAGAGCCGTACACATAGAGAATGCGCTGTCCCCTATGGCCGCCGTCCCCTCCGGAATAGTGACCTCTCTCAAATGATTACAGCCGTAGAAAGCCTTCTCCCCGATACTCCCCAGACCCTTTGGAAGACCGATTCGCTCCAGAGACCTGTCACCCATAAAGGCCTCTTTCCCAATCGCCTTCACACTATCCGGCAGATTGACCTGGGTAACCCCATCCTCTACGTCATATCGGGTCAGGACCCCGGACGGGGATATCTCCATTGCATATGCCCTATCCGAATATCCAAGGCATACTGCCATACAGAGAAAAAGCCCGAATAGAGCACTAAATCCTGTAATTTTCCAATTAGTACCCATACCGAGCCTCCTCTCTCCTCATCCCTTAGCCGTATTAGGCACCGGATCCTTTTTCAAAAACAGGAAGATAGATAGGGCCGCCAGCCCAATCGCCAAAAACCACTTCGGATTAATGGGATCTCCCGTCTTGGGATTTCTATCCAATGTGGATTCACCCAATGTAGATGTATTTACATAGAAGCCATAGGGCGAGAAGTGGGGTGCCGTAAATACCGCGCACTGTGTCCCGTCTATGGTAGTAAACCTGGTAGACAAGTCCTCCAGATTTCCACCGGAATCCACTGCAGCCACCTGGTTATTACCTCCGTAAACCGCCAATTCTTCAGGAATAGGAACGGTAAGTGTAGCTGTCACGCCCTCCGGATCCTCAATCTTCACAGTTCCCGTAGAATCATAGAGGCTAATGTCTACCGGGAAATACCGGAAATTCTCAATATTGCCGTAGCGCTTCTCCAGAGCATTCCGGAAAATCATATCCGTCTCTGCATCCTGGGAAATCTTCACCACATAATTATCCGTCCATCCCTCTATGGTTCCGCTGGCATCACCCAGTCCTGTGTCCCCGGTATCCACAGGAACCGGAGTCCCCGTTGTCACCTGATCATTTCCGTTTCTGGCCTGGGAGGACGGGGTATTTCCCGTACTCGTGGAGGTCTCTGTCGTAGCACTGCTGGAGCTGGACGATGCACTGGAAGAGCTGCTGGATGTCGAGCTGGTGGAGCTGGTGGAACTGGTAGAGCTAGTCGATGAAGTCGAGCTGGAGCTGGTAGTTCCTCCCTTAAAGATAGAGAACTTCACCGTCTTGGACCCATAGTAAATATCTCCTGTTCCCATAACCGTTACAGACGCTGTCTTCTTGCCGGTCTTCACATTATTGGAGTAGGACAGGGTATAGTCCTTATCCTTAGTCAGGGTGTAGAGATCCGAAACACCTACTGCAGGCATCACCGGCTCGCCGGTATAAACCGCGTCATTCACACCTACCGTAGCATTCTTAATGTCCCTGCGAATCTTGAAGGACTGGGCATTGGATGTCTTTCCTGCATAATCTCCCTTACCCACCGCATTGACAGAGGCGGTTCCGGGCAGGGTATTACTGGTGAAATGCAGGGAATAATCCACACCCTGACTCAGTGTCGTATTACTGTCATCCTTAGGATGGACAATTACATCAGGCTCTATAGGGGAACCGGTATATTCCACCGAAGCAATAGGCTCCATATAGAGACCGCCCGTTCCGCCTCCGCTCTCTGTGTCGCCAATCCACCAGGAGGCGGACAGCTCTGAGGCCTTACTGTAGTCTGTGCCGTTTCCGGTCACCACCAGAGTGTATTCCCCAATCTCCGTAGGCTTATCCACATTATACTTATAGGTATAATTGCTGGGATCAATAACTGCATTATTTACCTTGTCCAATACGACAAAATCGTACTCATCATCATCACTGATTCCCGCAACCAAATCTACCGGAGAACCTGTGTATTCCTTAATCTTATTAATCATCTTGAGGACACAGCCGTCGAAATTCTTGACAACCGTAGTGGAAAGCTCCTTACCCCATTCCAGTCCGTCATTGGTGGCAGAGCAGAGGATCCAGGTATCATCGTCATTAGAGGCTTCAATTCCATTAAAGGTATATACCCTGGTATCCTTCTTGTTTCCGTCAAAGGAATCCGAATCATAGTGCCAGTTCTTGGAATAGACATCAAAGACTATGCCGTCCGATTCTCCGGCGAAGGCCCTGGAATCCACATTTGTCATTCCCTTGCCCAGAATGACATGGGTAAGCCCGGTACAATTCTCAAAGCAGCCCTCAGGAATTCTGGAAATATCCGTCTGATAGGTGCTATTGGCGATCATAATGGTATCCAGATATTTACGGCCGCTAAAGGCATCCACGCCCAACTCCTTAATGGTATCCGGCACCACATATTGCTCAGTCCGGTTAGCGGGCAGGGCCTGGATAATCATGGCCTTCTGATTGCCCTCGGAATCCGGCCCGATAATAATGCCATTCTCCTCATCCGCCTCGAAACGATCCGTTCCCCCGGAGGCAATAGAAACGCTGGCCAGCTTGGAACATCCCTTAAAGGGAGCGATTCCAACCTCCTCAAGAGTATTGGGCAGGGAAACAGATTCCAGATTGGTATTTCCCTCAAATTGATAGTCTCCGATAAACCTCAGTCCCTCTCCGTTCTCCTCCTCGAATACAAGAGTAGTCATATTGGGTACATTTGAAGGAGTGATGACATCAGAAGCAATCATGTCAATGGCGGCAGGAATGGTCAGCGTACTCTGATTGGCATCCGTAGCGTCAATGGAGGTCAGAATCCTAAGTCCGCTGGTGGGATCCACCGTCACATTCTCATCATTAATCTTTATAGCCTCAGTAGAATTGGTAAGCCGGTGCACTTCCAGGGAATAGCCGCCTGTTTCGGTGGTATCCAGGTTCCTATAGGGAATGTAACCCGATGTATCACCGTTGGTATCCGTACTCATGGCATAATCATAGAGGCCATTACCGCTGTCAATATTTCCATAAATCTTGAAATCACTGCTGCAGCCTAGGAACGCATTCTCCCCAATATTACTCTGGGACAGGTTTTCACCGGTACAATAGAGCCTCTCCAGAGAAGGGCACTCGTTAAAGGCATAGCTGCCAATATAACTGGTGGTGGCGGGCAGCTCCACCGTCTTTAGCTTGTCCTTATTCTGGGTAATATTACTGAGAAGGTTATCCCCTACCCCGGTAATAGTCACCGTCTGATTGGTATCGGGAACTGTCCAGGTCTCGGGAATGACCAGATTGCCATTATTATAGAGTCCGTACTGGGAAAGATCCTCCAGATTATTGACGCCCAGACTCACGATTCGGCCCTGGCCGTCAACCTTAATTCCGCTATAATAGGTATTGCCTTCTCCGGACTCATCCCCTAAATCCGTAAACATGATACTGTTGTCTTTTGCATACTTGAAAATAGCAGTAGGATTGCTCTCATTTCCATAGGCATAGATATGAAGACCGGTCTCAGCATTGATGAAGTTATTGGGATCTGCTATGGTTACATTCTCATTCTCAATCCTCAAGGTTTTCAAGTTGTGGCAGTCCGCCAGAATCCCGCTCTCCAGGGTGCTGACATTCTTTGGAATCACCAGAGAATCCAGGTTGTAGCAGCCGTTAAAGGCGGTACCTGAAATATTCTGCACAGTTTCCGGAAGAGTCACGCTCAAAAGATTCTCACATCCCGCAAAGGTACCGGTGCGGAGGGCATTGAGACTGGTATCCTCCAGGTTAATACTCTTTAAGGAAGTATCGTTTTTAAAGGCATTTTCATATATATTCTGCAAACCACTGGGCAGTGTCACAGTCGAAAGGGTTGTACAATCCTGGAATGCCCCGGCATTTATATTCACTGTTGATTCCGGAAGGGTAATGTCCGTGAGACCCGTACAGCCGGAAAAAGCCTCTGTGTCAATGGTGTCAAAGGTGCAGCCGTCAAAGGTCACATTGGAAATACTGGTACAGTCGGCAAAGGCCTTACTGTTGAGGACCGGCAGGGAGGAGCACTGCAGCACTACGCCCGTGCAATTGGTGCCCTGCAGAAAGCTGCGGCCCAGACTCTCAACCCCGGTGGGTACCGTAAATGTACTCTGAAGACTGCTGCAATTCAAGAAAGCCTCGTCTCCAATATACTTCACCGTGTTGGGAAGAGTGATTCTATTTAGATTATAGTCATTTGCAAAAGCATTTGGACTAATACGCTCCAAATTGTTGGTCTGAAAAATCACCTCTATTAAATTCGGTGCATTATTACAGCTATAAATAGTAGTAACCGGCACATCGGTAACATCATCATTCGTGGATGTAGTTCCTGAAACCTTGTCCGGTATGATTATAGTTGTAATCTCGTCCCTTGTTGCAGGGGTTCTGGGATTTCCCTGGGAATCCACCCCATGCATGGAATCGAAGCCATCAAATAGAGCCCCGGAATTATCGCTTTCCATCTGATAGGAATATACGATATTCTCCGCGTCTGATTCTACCTGAAGAGTACCCGAAGCGGCCTCCGCTTTTGGGGCGGGTATAGCAGCGACAATCAAGGCGCTAACCATGAGAAGGGAAGCTATTGTGCGCCTTACACTCCGCCTCATCTTCATTTTCTTTTTCGAATTTGTTTTCTTCGCTTTCTGACTCATTAATAGCACCCCACTGGAATTATTCCGGATATATTTTTATTCAGGCAGACCTTCCATCTGTTCTTTTTTCAATTCTTACAAAGCAAAACCGCCAAATGCCAGCATATCTGCGGGATTAAATACCTTCCTGCCCCGGCCCGATAAAGGACTTTTGCGGAAATACTATACTCGGCAGCCCCCGCGGAGCGAAAGGCTTGTCCCACGCCGGGCGAAGGGCTTGTACCACACCGGGCGGGGGGCTTTCCCACGCCGGGCGGGGGGCTTTCCCGCGCTGGGCGCGGAATTCCCGACTGCGGCTGGGATTCTTATTCACAGAACATGGAAAAATACCCGAATCTCATTGGTTTCCAATAACTTTATCGGATAAATTTCCCATAAAGTTAAGGGAAACCACGATTCGGGCTGAATTTATTATTTTGCGCCTACGCTGACCTGGTCTGACAGGACTTGCTCAGCCTTTTTCAGGGCATCGGCGATTCCTGCGGGATTCTTGCCGCCCGCCTGGGCCATATTGGGCCTTCCGCCGCCGCCGCCCCCAACCAGGGAGGCAATTCCCTTGATGAGGTTTCCTGCATGGGCTCCCATCTTGATGGCGCCCTCTGTGGCCGAAGCGACAATATTGACCTTCCCGCCATTCTCACTGAGGATGACCACAAGACCCTCTCCCATCTTGGCCTTGAGCTTGTCGGACAGATCCCTAAGGCCGTTCATATCCACGCCGTCTACCCGGGTTCCGATGAACTTCACAGGGCCGATTTCCTTAATCTGGCCGCTGACATCTCCCAGGGCTTCGGAGGCCGCCTTGCTCTTCAGGGACTCATTCTCGCTCTTCAGAGCCTTGATCTCCTCCTGCAGGTGAGAAATCTTTTCCGCCAGGGTTTTGGGTGTGGTCTTGGCCACCTGGGCCGCCGCCCTCAGCTCATTCTCCACCTCAGCATAATACTTGAGCACATTGGCCCCTGTAATAGCCTCAATTCTCCGGACTCCCGCAGCAATGCCGGACTCGGATATAATCTTGAAGAAGCGGATGTCCCCGGTATTCTTGACATGGGTACCGCCGCAGAATTCCTTGGAAAAGTCCTCCATTTCCACCACACGGACCATCTCTCCATATTTCTCTCCGAAGAGGGCGATGGCTCCGGTCTTTTTGGCCTCGTCCACCGTCATAATCTCCGTTACAACAGGCAGATCCGCCGCGATCTCGTCATTTACTTCCTTCTCCACAGCTGCGATTTCCTCAGGCTTCATGGCCTCGAAGTGGGAGAAGTCAAAACGGGTCTTCTCTGCATCCTGATAGGAGCCGGACTGCTCCACATGGGTGCCCAGCACATCCCTCAACGCCCTGTGCAGCAGATGGGTTGCGGAATGATTGCGGCAGGTGGCCCTTCTCTGCTCCCCATTCACCTTGAGGGTGACGACATCCTGCATCCGGAACATGCCCCGGGTAACTACTCCTATATGGGCAATCTTTCCGCCGGCCACATGCTCTGTGGACTTGACCTCAAAGCTGCCGTCCTTGCCCTCGATAACCCCGGTATCTCCTTCCTGACCGCCCATGGTGCCATAGAAAGGTGTTTCATCTGTAATAATGGCACCTCTTGAGCCATCTGTCAGGGCCTCTACAACCGCATTCTCACCCTCTCCCTCCGCATTCTGCAGAGTTACAAGGGCCACGATCTTACCCTGGGCCTCAATCCTGTCATAGCCCACAAACTCGGAATTCAGGGCAGGATCCAGCTCCTCATAAACGGTAGCCGCAGCACCCATAAAGTTAGATGTATTTCTGGCGGCACGGGCTCTCTCGCTCTGCTCCTTCATGGCAGCGGCATAGCCCTTCTCATCCACGGAAAGTCCCTTCTCTTCCAATATTTCACGGGTCAGATCCAGGGGGAAGCCATAGGTGTCGTAAAGCCTGAAGGCCTCGGAGCCAGGCAGTTCCTTCAGTCCCTTCTTGGACAAATCCTCTTCCATATCAGTCAGAATAGAAAGTCCGGCATCAATGGTTCTGGCAAATTTATTCTCTTCCTGACGGATTACGTTCAGGATGAAGTCCCTTTTCTCTTCCAATTCCGGATAACCGTCCTTAGAGCCTTCAATAACAGTTTCCGCCAGCTTGGACAGAAACTTGTCCTGAATGCCCAGCATCCTGCCGTGGCGGGCCGCCCGTCGGATAAGTCTCCTCAGCACATAGCCCCGTCCCTCATTGGAGGGCAAAATACCGTCTGAAATCATGAAGGTAGTGGAACGGATGTGATCGGTAATAATACGGATGGAGACATCGGTTTTGTAATCCTTTTCGTACTCCACGCCGCCCATACGGCAGACCTCGCTGCGCAGGGATTCAATGGTATCCACATCAAAAATGGAGTCCACGTCCTGTACGGCAACAGCCAGTCTCTCCAGACCCATACCTGTATCGATATTCTTCTGTACCAGATCCGTATAATTACCGTGTCCGTCATTATCAAACTGGGAGAAAACTACGTTCCAGACCTCCATATAGCGGTCGCAGTCACATCCCACCGTGCAGTCCGGCTTGCCGCAGCCATACTTCTCGCCCCGGTCATAGTATATCTCAGAGCAGGGGCCGCAGGGACCGGTGCCGTGCTCCCAGAAATTATCCTCCTTGCCAAAGCGGAAGATGCGCTCAGGGGCCACGCCGATTTCCTTGGTCCAGACCTCAAAGGCCTCCTCATCATCCAGGTAAATGGAGGGATAGAGCCTGTCCTTATCCAGACCCACGGTCTCCGTCAAAAACTCCCAGGCCCAGGCCAGGGCTTCTGACTTGAAATAGTCGCCAAAGGAGAAATTTCCCAGCATCTCAAAGAAGGTGCCGTGACGGGCTGTCTTTCCCACATTCTCCAAGTCACCTGTCCGGATACATTTCTGACAGGTGGTGACACGGGTTCTGGGAGGGACCTCCTGTCCCGTAAAGTAAGGCTTTAGGGGAGCCATTCCCGAATTAATAATTAAAAGGGAATTATCATTGTGGGGCACCAGGGAGAAGCTCTTCATCTTGAGATGCCCCTTACTCTCAAAGAACTCCAGAAACATCCTCCTAAGGTCATTTACACCATATTTCTTCATGTCTAAACGATTCCTTTCTCTAACCGCCTCCCGACCCTTAAAGCACATCTGCGGGCGGTCTCTCATTCCTTTTATTAGGCTTATATTTAATCCCGGTCTGAAAAGCGGTGCCTAATGAAACCGCATTCACAGCCGCGCCAGAAGGGATTTCCGGGCCCTATACCACTTACAGACTTCCGAAACCTCCGTCATATAGGGATTTCCGGGTCCTATACCACTTGCGGAGTTCAAAACTTTCGTCATATAGGGATTTCCAGTTCCTATACCACTTGCGGACTTCCAAAACCTCCGTCATATAGGAATTTCCGGACCCTTCCCGTACATTACCCACGGAAATAGGTCCTCCCTCCAGGCAGCCTATAAAACAGTTCTTTCCTTAGCTGTCAAATTTTCCCAGGAAATACTCATTTAATTTCTCAATGGGTACCCTTTCCTGAGCCATAGTATCCCGGTTCCTAATCGTCACGGCCTTGTCATTCTCAGACTCAAAGTCATAGGTCACGCAATAAGGAGTGCCAATCTCATCCTGTCTGCGGTATCTCTTACCAATATTGCCTCTATCATCAAACTCACAATTATAATGACGGCTCAAATCCAAATAAATCTTCTCCGCCGCCTCATTCAGCTTCTTGGAAAGAGGCAGGATACCGATCTTCACAGGTGCCAGGGCCGGATGGAAGCGCAGCACGGTTCTCACATCGCCGCCCTCCAGCTCCTCCTCGTCATAGGCATTGCAGAGGAAGGCCAGAACAATTCTGTCCGCACCCAGAGAAGGCTCAATGACATAGGGCACATAGCGGGTATTCTTGACATCATCAAAGTAGGACATATCCTCACCGGAGGTATTCTGGTGCTGAGTCAGATCATAATCCGTCCTATCCGCCACGCCCCAGAGCTCACCCCAGCCGAAGGGGAAGAGATACTCGAAGTCCGTAGTTGCCTTGGAATAGAAGGCCAGCTCGGCAGGATCGTGATCCCTGGTTCTCAAGTGATCCTCCTTGAGGCCCATGTCCAGAAGCCACTGATGGCAGAACTCCTTCCAGTATTTGAACCACTCTAAATCCGTACCGGGCTCACAGAAGAACTCCAGCTCCATCTGCTCGAACTCTCTGGTCCTAAAGGTAAAGTTTCCGGGAGTAATCTCATTCCGGAAGGATTTGCCGATCTGACCTATACCAAAAGGAATCTTCTTCCGGCTGGTACGCTGCACATTCTTGAAATTCACAAAAATACCCTGGGCTGTCTCGGGCCGCAGATATACTGTATTCTTGGCGTCTTCGGTAACACCCTGGAAGGTCTTGAACATCAGGTTAAACTGACGCACATCCGTGAAATTATGCTTTCCGCAGGAAGGACAAGGTATCTCCTTCTCCCGCACATAAGCCACCAGCTCTTCATTAGACCAGCCGTCCACAGAGGAATCCAGAGTAATACCATTCTCATGAGTCCAGTCCTCGATAAGCTTGTCGGCGCGGAATCTCTCCTTACATTCCCGGCAGTCAATCAGGGGATCGGAGAAACTCTTAATATGACCGCTGGCTACATAGGTCTGGGTATTCATGAGGATAGCGCAGTCCACACCCACATTGTGAGGGTTTCCGCTGACAAAACGCTGCCACCAGGCCTTTTTCACGTTATTCTTGAGCTCTACACCCAGATTTCCATAATCCCAGGTGTTTGCAAGACCTCCGTAAATCTCAGAACCCGGATAAATAAAGCCCCTGCCCTTACATAAAGTCACGATCTTGTCCATTGTCAATTCCATAAAAGTCTCCTCTCCTTTTCCTGCGCCAATATTCTAATCGATTGGCCTTCTAATATCAGCCCTGGTCCTGCCGCCTTTCCTTGCGGCATTTCAATTTAGGCGATTCCTTCCTGCTCTATTCCAATTCATTTCAATAAATGATTATGGACGGTGTATTCGATTTCTTCACCTCTGCGGTCTTAGCCCCGGTGCTGGTCACATTCCAGCTGACATAGCGGATTTTTCTAGGCAGCTTCAAGCTGGTGTCATAATTAATCAGAACCGCGTCTCCTGTCAGCTCCTGCAAATCCTCCTTTGAGAGAACGACCCCATCCTCAGCGCCGGATATCACACCAATGAAGCCCCCATTGGCCTTGAGCAAATCCTGGACGTCCCCCAGCTCAAGATATTTGGTTGTAAAGGCTGAAAAATTCTTTGCGGATCCGTACTCCATGGTCAAGGACAGATATCCTTTTCCCGATTGGACCTTTCCAACCTGAATATCTCTATTCCCTCCTGAATTAGCGAAATAGTCGTTTATCTCCTCTTCCAGAACAGACTTCAACCCCTCCGCGTCATATTCAGATGTATCAATCTCCTCCACCGTGGTCTCAGTGAGGGATCCGTCCTCATGAACCTCCAGTATATTACTGGAAACGGATTCAGCACTCTCCCCTCCGGAGAATAATCCGCCGAAAAAGCCAATGATTCCCTTGAAGGCAAAGAAAACCAGACATAGTAATAGGGCAATGAATAAGAGAAAAACTACTCTGGCAGTATAAGCTTTCCGCTTTTTGCCGCGAAGCCTTTTGGCATTCCTGCCGGAACGGCTGCCGGCATTAGCTCCATTTCGGCCGCTGCTCTTCTCGGTTTTTCGCCGTCCTGCGGCCTGATTCTGCTGTTTGCCGCCTGCCTGTCTGCCCTGCTGTCTGCCCCGTGCCCCCTCGGTCTGTCTATTCCGTTGTCCGCTATTCTGAATCTGTCTCTGACTCAAGCTTCCTTCCATGTCCCGCTATCTATGCGGTATCTAACCCTGGAAATCCCTTGACAAACCCATCGAAAAATCATTCAGTCCGGCTTGCTGTCACCAAGAGAAATCCCTTTTCCTTATTGATTATAGTAATTCTCATCCTAAGCAGTCCACATTATTAGGTCATTATATCCAACTGATAAGCATATTTCAAGATGAAATCAAGCATATAGGAAAGGCCGTAAAAGTTCGTAATCAAAGATTATTGGCTTATTTTTTACTTTTTAGAGAAAATTTTCACAGTAAAAGTCTATGAACATTCTTAATATTTTGGTATAATGCACATAAGTTACCGGCCATTCCGAAAAAAATCGCATAGGATTTCGAATTTCATCAGAAATTCGAAATACGTACCCGATCGGTCCTCGCGAAGCGACGGGCGTGTTCCGCACAGGGCGCGGGATTTCCGAGTGCCTTTCCTTGATGTGTTCGGAATAGCCGCCCGACCGAGCCCCTGCGAGGCAGGGGACGTGTTCCGCAAGTGAGCGCGGGATATCCGAGTGCCTTTCCTTGTCGCATTGGGAAAGTCATATTTTTTCGGGACTCAGGCTAAACAACATTTTTCTTAATCGAAAGGGAGGTATAATCTATGAATACTTCAGCAAGTCAACCGGTAAACTCATTGGGAAGGCGGCTTACTGCCATTCTCATGGTATGTACCCTCGTGTTTTGTCTCACTGCCT
>JAILCB010000033.1 GCA_024680595.1 Lachnospiraceae bacterium
CAATTGCCGGAGCTGGAGGCGGCTATAAAGGAGGCGGAGGCTTCCGACCGGGGTGCAGAGCTTTCCATGGTGCATGAGGCGGTGACGGAGGATGAAATAGCCAAAATCGTATCCCGCTGGACGGGAATTCCCGTGG
The DNA here is from genome assembly GCA_024680595.1 of Lachnospiraceae bacterium. Lineage (GTDB taxonomy): Bacteria > Bacillota > Clostridia > Lachnospirales > Lachnospiraceae > NK4A144. Next base: position 137 of record JAILCB010000033.1, read on the forward strand.
CTAAGCTGACGGAAGGTGAGAGAGCTAAGACCCTGGGCCTGGACAAGGAGCTGCACAAGCGGGTTATCGGACAGGACGACGCGGTTTCCAGGGTTACAGATGCCATTATCCGTTCTAAGGCCGGAATCAAGGATCCTTCAAAGCCTATCGGTTCCTTCCTCTTTCTGGGACCTACCGGAGTGGGCAAGACTGAGCTGGCCAAGGCCCTGGCTCAGGCTCTATTTGACGATGAGTCCAATATGGTGCGTATCGATATGAGTGAGTACATGGAGAAATTCTCCGTGTCCAGACTCATTGGAGCCCCTCCCGGATATGTGGGATATGATGAAGGCGGCCAGCTGACAGAGGCAGTTCGGAGAAAGCCCTACAGCGTGGTGCTTTTCGATGAGATAGAGAAGGCTCATCCGGACGTATTCAATGTACTGCTGCAGGTTCTGGACGACGGGCGGATTACGGATTCCCAGGGCAGAACGGTGGACTTCAAGAATACCATTCTCATTATGACCAGTAATATCGGTTCTTCCGATCTGCTGGATGGAATTCAGGAGGACGGCACTATTTCCGAGGAGGCTCAGAATGCGGTGGATGATGAGCTTCGGGTCCGTTTCAGACCGGAATTTCTGAACCGGCTGGATGAAATTATCCTCTTCAAGCCTCTGACAAGGGAGAATATTAGCGCTATCATCGACCTGCTTCTGGAGGAGACCAATGAGAGGATCGCCGATAGGGGATTGTCCATTACCCTGACAGGGGCTGCCAAGGACTTTATCGAGGAGAATGCCTATGACCCCATCTACGGGGCCAGACCTCTGAAGCGTTATATGCAGAAGAACGTGGAGACCCTTTCCGCCAGACTTATTCTGTCAGGTCAGGCCACGGAGGGCTCTCAAATCTGTATTGACTCCGATGGGGAAAAGCTGACAGCCCTGGTGGCATCAGAAGAAAAAGGGGTTTAATTAGGAGCTTTACCGGTAGCATAATTATGTAAACTAGATTTCAGTGCCTGGGACAGGATAAAACCGCGTCTCAGGCACTTTCTTTATTGTCACCGCCTAAAAGCGGTGTTATAATACCAAAATGATTGTAAAATTTTGATAAAATGTGAGGGGAGACTAGTCTGTATTAAGTGGCTATGAATGATATGAACGATACGAATAATAAAGGGCCTGCCGTTGAGGTGAGGAATCTTCATAAGACTTTCCAAACCAAGGACGGGGTAGTGGAGGCCTTAAAGGATATTAGCCTGACTGTGGAGGAAGGGGATATTTACGGCATTATAGGAATGTCAGGTGCGGGAAAAAGTACCTTGGTACGGTGCTTAAATTTTCTGGAGAGACCCACCTCCGGACAGGTTTATGTGGAGGGAAGAGAGCTCTCGACATTAAAGGATCAGGAGCTTCGGGAGCTGAGGCGCAGTATAGGGATGATTTTTCAGAGCTTCAATCTCCTGATGCAGAAGTCCGTTCTGGATAATATTTGCTTTCCCTTAAATATTTCGGGTGTGAAGAAGGCGGAGGCCAGGGAGAGGGCCCGGGAGCTTTTGAAGACCGTGGACCTGGCGGATAAGGAAAAGGCTTATCCCGCCCAGCTGTCTGGTGGACAGAGGCAGAGGGTGGCTATTGCCAGGGCCCTGGCCTGTAATCCTAAGATTCTTCTCTGCGATGAGGCTACTAGTGCCCTGGATCCCCAGACCACCCAGTCTATTCTGTCACTCTTAAGAAAAATCAACCGGGAATTGGGGCTAACTATTATTATTATTACCCATCAGATGTCCGTGGTGCAGGAAATATGCAGCCGGGTGGCTATTATTGAGAACGGGGAGCTGGTGGAGGATGGCTTTGTGGAGGAGATCTTCAAGCATCCCAAGTCCCGTGCCGGCCGTCGCCTGGTTATTGAAGGAAAGGATCCGGATGAGTGGGAGGCAGCTGTTTCTGAGACTTCCGATGAAAAGGGGGTGGGGCCCCTTCCTATTCTCAATGAAAATAGACGAATCCGCATAGTTTTTTCTAGAAATTCAGCGTTCGAACCGGTCATCTCCAATATGTCCATTCATTTCAAGACTCCGGTGAATATCCTCAAGGCAGACACCAGGAATATTGGCGGAACGGCTAAGGGAGAAATGATTCTGGGACTGCCGGACGGTCCTGAGATACAGGAAAAGATGATTCAGTACCTGAAGGATCATAGTCTTGCAGTGGAGGAGGTGACGGAAGATGTGGTCGGCTAAGAATATTGAGATGCTTTTGAAGGGTGTGGTTGAGACCCTGCAGATGACCTGTCTGTCCACCCTTTTTGGTTATGTCATAGGTCTTCCCCTGGGAATACTCCTGAGGGTTTCCGATAAGGACGGAATTAAGCCTAATGCAGTGCTCTACCGTGTTTTGGATTTCATTATTAATATCTTGAGAAGTATTCCTTTCTTGATTTTGCTTATACTTCTAATTCCCTTTACCCGTTTGGTGGTGGGCAAGAGCTATGGTACCGCGGGAACCATTGTTCCCTTGATTGTGGCGGCGGCGCCCTTTATTGCCAGAATGGTGGAGTCTTCCTTGAAGGAAGTGGACTACGGTGTTATTGAGGCCGCCCAGTCCATGGGAGCCTCCAATAAGGATATTATTCTGAAGGTGCTATTGGTGGAAGCCAGGATATCTCTGATAGTGGGAGCCACCATTGTTTTCGGAACGATTCTGGGCTACTCCGCTATGGCCGGTGTGGTTGGCGGCGGCGGTCTGGGTGATATTGCGATTCGCTATGGATATTACCGGTATGAGAGTGATATTATGATAGTGACGGTCATCCTTTTGATTTTGCTGACCCAGCTATTCCAGATAGCAGGCATGTTCCTGGCCAGAAAGCTGGACCGCAGGCGGACCTGAGGGGCTTTTCAGGATTTGTATGGGTTTTATCCTGTCAGTCAGAATAGAGGCCCGGTATTCTAGTTTGAAAAACGGTGATTTGTCGATAAGAGTTATTGAAATAGTCCGATAGATTTAATATTTATTGCTTTTCGGATGGTTCCAATATATATCCAATCGGCTTAAATCATAAAGCAGCAGATTGTTTTAGCATGAAACGGCGGCTTGTTCCGGGGCAAACCGTCTGAAGGGTCACAGGAATAGGATTTGTGACAGTGAAAAACCCGGATAAGGAGGTTATTATGAAAAGAAAATTGGTTTCTGTATTGCTGACAGGTGTTTTGACGGCGGGACTGCTGGTTGGCTGTGGCGGAAGCGGCGCGGCTAGTTCAGATGCCGGCGCCAAGAAGGATGCGGCAGCAAGCACTACGGCAGCAGCTTCTAAAGAAGCGGGTGCAGCTTCTACAGAGGCGGCGGCCACAAAGGCTCCTGCTGATGCGGCTTCTGCAGAGGCGGATGTTGAGGACGGAGAGCTCCAGGTCATTACCATTGCAGCCAGTCCCACACCCCATGCAGAGATTCTGGAAGAGGCTTCCACCCTTTTAGAGGAAAAGGGCTATGAGCTGGAGGTTACTGAATTCGAGGACTATGTACAGCCTAATGAAGTGGTAGAGAGCGAGGAGTTCAACGCCAACTATTTCCAGCACATTACTTACCTCAATAACTTTAATGAGGAGAAGGGTACCCACCTGGTTTCTGCAGGAAAGATTCACTATGAGCCCTTCGGCATTTATCCCGGAGCAAAAGAGGATCTGAAGGAAATTGCAGATGGTGATACCATTGCCGTTCCCAATGACACCACCAATGAGGCCAGAGCCCTGCTGCTTCTGCAGGATCTGAAGCTCATCAAGCTGGCAGACGGTGTTGGAATTACCGCTACCAAGAATGATATTGTAGAGAATCCTCACAATCTGGAGATCCAGGAGCTGGAGGCAGCCCAGATCCCTCACGC
>JAILCB010000052.1 GCA_024680595.1 Lachnospiraceae bacterium
TATATAGAAAGCCCAGGCGACAGCTATATGAAAAACCCAGGGACAGCTATATAGAAAGCCCGGGGGCAGCTATATGGAAAGCCCGGGGGCAGCTATCTGGAAAGCCTGGGGGCAGCTATCTGGAAAGCCTGGGGGCAGTTGACGCGGCACCTGAAATAAGTAATCTTTCTCAAGCCATCTTACTGTATAGCAGATAGGTTTGCAAGCAATCGGGAATTCTAATGACGGATGGTGTTTACCCTTGAATTTATATTTAAAATGCATTTCGCCGCGGCTGGCTCGACCGCGGCGAAAGATTGAATAGGAGAAATCTGATTTATGTTAGTTCCTGCTAACGAAATAGATATTAGCACTAGCTAACAAATCTGTCAACACAATATTTACAATTTTTTTATTAATTTCTGAGAATGATTATCAATAAGTCTAAATTTCTATGGCAAGTGCCTGAATCTCTATTCATTATCAGGACAGATAATCTTGATGACAAACCACGAACCGCATTCTTATTGAGAATTATAATCAATATTGGATTTAATTGCAAGATCTGATATAATTTCCTGGTAAAAAATCAAGTGCTTGCTATTTGCCTGGAAAGATTCTCATGCTATATCCAAGGGTATTTATTATCTGCCATGAGACAATTGTCAAGTTCATCTCTTCGGAGGATCCTCTGTTTCTCGGCCTAGAAGGCAGGCTATTACTGCAACCTACCAATTTAGGATATACATCAGGAGGAAGGATATGAAACTAGAGCTCTATAAATTCAACGGTTGTCCCTATTGTGCCAAAGTTCTCTCCGCCATTCGGGAGAGCGGCAGAACTGATATCGAACTCCACGATATACGTGAGAATGAAGCCGATCGGCAGAGACTTGTGCGAGACGGCGGCAAGGAACAGGTGCCCTGCCTTTTCATCGACGGGAAACCCCTTTATGAAAGCATGGACATCATCAACTGGCTGGCGGCAAACCCGCAGTAAGCTAAATATGGCTGTAAGTGCCCCGGCCTGCTGACATTCCCGAGTAAGATTAAGCTGGCACATATTATTAAATAGTAACTTTTTGATTTGGAGGAGAAAAATGAAGGACGCAAAGAATGAACTGACTATGGAGGGTGCCGTCGTCAAGGGCGATGTCACCTTAGGGAAAGACGTTTCTGTCTGGTATAACGCTGTAATACGCGGTGATGAGGCCCCTATTACCATCGGGGATAGCACCAATGTCCAGGACAACTGTGTTTTGCATGTCAGCACGGGACACCCGCTGACAATAGGAAGCGGCGTGACCATCGGTCACGGAGCTATCGTCCACGGCTGCACCATCGGAGACAATACCCTGATTGGGATGGGTGCCATAATTATGGACGGCGCCAAAATCGGCAAGAACTGTATTGTCGGTGCGGGCACATTGGTGACCCAGAATAAGTCCTTCCCGGACGGAGCGCTCATCATGGGTTCTCCCGCCCAATTGAAGCGGAGCCTGAGGGAACCCGAAATTCAGGCAAATAAGGAACACGCCGAGGAATATGTGCGGCTGGCAAAGAGCCACATGTAAGCCGGCAAAGAATATATACAGGCTGGCAGGCTGCCCAGAAAGGGCGGCAGCGCCTTTATATAGGTAAAATCGAGGGAAGATGCAAATCGCACCCTACTCGCCCGCGAGCCGCCGGTCGGCTTTAGCCGACAAATTTCAGTTCGGCGGTTCTGCGATAAAAAAAACATCGGAAATCAGGAACCCCCTGATCTCCGATGTTTTATCTTGTCAATTTTGCTTATCCCCTTACTTCATGTCATCCGGGACTGGCTTTGCCGCATCACCTGCACCCGCCATACCGGCAGCCATCTGCAAATCCCCCTCTTTCCTGACATTTCCGTCTTCTTGTGCTTTTTCAGGCGCCACCCCTTTCTCAGGCATACTTACAACTACTGTGCCTTGGGCATTCTCAGCACTCTCAACTTTTCCAGAATCCCTAGTATTCTCAGATTCCCTGGAATTTCCAAGGCTCCGCTCACCTGTGGATTTCTGGGCATTCTCAGTCTTCTGGGGACTTCCGGACTCTTGGGCATTCACGAGCCCAAGGCTATTTCCAACTCCATTAGCATTCTCAAATTCCTGTTCCTTTTTTGATTCCTGAGCTTTTTCCAGATCCTGAGCATTTCCAGATTTCTGAGCATTCTCAGATTCCTGCACATTCCCGGGTCCCTGCACGTTCCCGGGTCCCTGCACATTCCCGGGTCCCTGCATATTCCCGGGTCCCTGCATATTCCCGGGCACTTGCATATTCCCGGGTCCCGTCATCAGCATCGGTCCCGGTCCTACCATACTCTGGGTGCGATAATAGCGCTCGGGATGCTTCTGCCTCATCCTTGCATCATGCCGCTTGGCCAGCTTTATGATAATGAAGGCGATAAGTGCCATTATTAGTATGAAGCCAAGGAAGACCAATATCTGTGGAATATGAACCACAAATACAACGAAGAACTCCACCAGTCCAACCTTCACCTTTTCCATGCTTTGGGCAAAGCCCGTTGAAATCCGCTCTCCCACCGACTTTGCGGGCGGCTCAGGAGCCTCTGTATATTCCACCACTTCCTTTAGGGACAGATAAACGGTGCTGTAATCTACCTGATTATCATATACCCGCAGCTGGGAGCGCACACTGTCCAGTTCATACCGGACCTGCGTCAGCTGCTCCCCAACCCTTATGACATCCTCCACCGTTTCCGCCCGGTCCATGATTTCCAGAAGCTGCTTTTCCTCGGCCTCCAGGGCCTTCTCATGGCTCTTGGTATCCGTATAATTAAGGGTAATATCCTCTGTATTTGTACCACGGCTGGTTACATTGGTGCCCTCTTCCACTGCGGAAAGGAACTCCTCCAGCTTTGCAGAGGGAATGCGAACCGTATATTCTGCTCTTTTCCTATCAGTATCATATTCATTCTGATAGATGGTTCCCGATTCCACATAACCGCCTAAGGAATTGACCTTCTCCTCCATCTTTCCCACAAAGGCAGGCAAGTCCTCGGCTTCTGCCGTCAGGCTCACAGTGGTGACCAGCTTCCGATTTGTGCCGGCAGTTGAGCCATCCCCATTCTGAGAATCCCCGCTGCCCTGTGCGGACCCCCCGTCACCGCCGGAAGCTTTGGCGGCTTCACCATTGGCAAAGCCATAACCGCTCTCAGGAGCCGCGCCCCCCATATCCGCGGTGTCATAGGCCGCCTCTTCCTCCTGATACTCTATGCTGTCATAATCTCGGGCTGCCTCACCCGAATCCCCATAACTCTTTTCGCTAGAGGATGAGGAATTCCCACAAGCACAGAGCAGGAAGCAGACAAAGGCCGTCAACAGAAATAATTTCCAGCTTTTCCCATACTTTTTCATAATGCACCTCCCGTAAATCGTGCCTATTCCTTGCTTCTAAGCTAATTTAGATGCCGGTTTTTGGTGATTATATTATACACATTCGGGTAGTATATAAACAGAAGAATTCCTTAAAGTTCTCATAGTATTAATACTAATATCAGCGCCTTATTCTTCCCCGCAGCTACAAGGCAATTCTTTGCTTTTGAATTAAAATGCGAAATAAAAGCCCCCGGCACATGGCCGGAGGCTCTAGTCTGCTATCTACATCAAATTCGTCATACTCTTCACCACCAAGGCATTGGTGGACAGATTGTGGAGCATGGCCGAGGTTCCGGGCTGCAGGATGCCGCCCGCACCCAAGAGAATCAGGCCCATATTAAATCCGATAACAAAGCGGTAATTGCCGCTTATTCTCTTCATTAGGGCACTGCTAAGACGCCTTAGAATCAAGAGCTCCTCCAGATTATCCTCAGAAATCACCACATCCGCCACTTCCCTTGCAATCTGGGCTCCCTCGCTAATGGCAATACCCGCATCGGAAGCGGACAGGGCAGGAGAATCATTGATGCCGTCCCCCACCATGATGACCTTTCGGCCCTCTTCGTGCTCCTTGTCGATAAAGGCGGCCTTGTCCTCCGGCAGAACCTCCGAATAGCACAGGTCTACGCCAACGGCCGAGGCAACGGCCTCTGCCGTCCTCTTGCTATCCCCGGTCATCATGACAATTCGATCAAAGCCTGCCTCTCTCAGACCCCCGACAACTGACGTGGCTTCCTCTCTCAAGGGATCTTCTATATAGATTACTGCAGCCAAAAGCTTTCCTATCGCTAAATACAGGTGGGAATACTTGGGATCCAGGGTCTCAAACCTTTCCTCCTCGCCTTGGGGAATCTGGCAGCCTTCGTCCTCAAATACGAAATGATGACTGCCAATTACCACGTCTTCACCGTCAACGGAACTGGCAATTCCATGGGCCACGATATATTTGACCTCAGAATGCATCTCTTCATGGTCCAGCCCCTGTTCTAGGGCCTCATTCACCACGGCATTTGCAATGGAATGAGGGAAATGCTCCTCCAGACAAGCCGCCAGCCTCAGCATCTCCTTCTTTTCCCGGCCCTGGAATGCCACTACATCCGCAACCTTTGGGCAGGCCTTGGTTAGGGTTCCGGTCTTGTCAAAAACAATAGTTTTGGCTTCCGCAACCGCCTCTAGAATCCGACCGCCCTTCACAGTAATTCTGTGATTACCCGCTTCCCGCATAGCAGAAAGAACGGAAATCGGCATGCTGAGCTTCAAGGCACAGGAGAAGTCCACCATCAGCACGGAAATAGCCCTCGTGACATTCCTTGTCAAAAGGAAGGTGAGAATGGTTCCCGCAAAGCTATAGGGCACCAGCCTGTCTGCCAGGGCGGAGGCCCGCATCTCCAGACCGGACTTGAGCTTCTCTGTGCTCTCAATCATGTGCATAATCTTCTCGTAACGGGTGCCTCCGGGCGCCGATGTCACGCGGATCTTTAGATTGCCTTCCTCGATTGCCGTGCCGGCGTAAACCGTAACCCCCCTGCTCTTCCTGACCGCCAGAGATTCCCCGGTCATGGCGGCCTGATTTACCATGGCCTCGCCATCCTCCACCAAACCGTCCAGGGGAATCAGGCTGCCTGAACGTACAGAAATCAGATCATTCTCCTGAATATCCGTAATGGGAACCAGTTCCTCTGTATCCCCATTCATTTTCCAGACCTTGGCAATATTGAGAGACATGCTCTCGGCCAAATCCCGCATAGATTTCTTGTGAGTCCATTCCTCCAGGAGGGAACCCACATTTAACAGAAACATAATGGAGCCCGTAGTATTATAATCCTTGCGCAGGAAAGAGGCGGTAACGGCCACCGCATCCAGAGCCTCCACTTTCAGTTTTCCGCCCCGCATAGAACGGAAGCCTTTTCTGACGAAACGGGACACTCCCATTCCGGAGAAGAGAATCCTCAAGGGCTTGGGGAAAAGATATCTCCTGACAAAACGAAAGGCAATCCTGGCAAAAAGCTTGTCCTCAAACTCCCGATTAATTTCCCGATTGGTATGCTCGGGAACAAAGGTTTCATTCTCCTCATCGGAAAAGTGAAAGGACTTCAGAGCATCAATCACCGCTTCCCTATCGCCTTCATAACGAATGAGCACACTCTTGGTGCGCTCATGTACTGTAACCTGCTTTAATCCACTGCCCCGGGACAGGG
>JAILCB010000062.1 GCA_024680595.1 Lachnospiraceae bacterium
ATTCTTCAGGCTCATGCTGCAGGTTCAAGCCAGGAGCTCAGGGCTTATACCAAAGTCCCAGGATATTTCCTTGAATTCATATCTATGATAGCGTAAAATGAAAAGGAGGAATTTGATGTCCCACAGAAACGAAAAGACAGGCAACGGAATTAACACGCCTTATGACAGCGCCTTCAAGAGCATAATAAAGAAATGCCCCAGAATGGCCCTTTTTCTTATCAATGAGATGTTCTACAAAACCGGTCTCATTGATGAAGAATACGATGGCACCGAAAGATTTGAGCTTCTAAGCCAGGAGCTTCCAGATCTGGAATTCGGAGATCTCGAACTGGATCAGCGCATTTCCGTTTACAAGACTGAGAAACGGACCTTCCACCTGGAATGCCAGTCCACAGCCGATGGAACGATGATACTCCGCATGATCCGGTATGATACCAAGACGGCGTTGGACGAGGCATACTACACCTCATCCATAGTACGTGTGAAAATTGACGACTTCGGCCTCATATTCCTGCGCAGCACAAGGAACACACCGGATGTCATGACTGTCCTCTTGGAAGTGCCACAGGGACAGTCCGTTTCCTATCATATTCCTGTCATCAGGATGATGAATTATTCTCTGGACTATATCATCGAACAGAGATTATATATGCTGCTCCCCTTCCTGTTCTTCAATTACGAAAAGCAGCTTCAGAAGGTCTCCAATGACAGTTCTTTATATGAGGAAATACAGACCCTGTACAATACCATCATAAACAGGCTGAGGAACTGACCGATTCTGAAATTATCTCAGCCTTTGAAGCAAACACGCTTTATGAAGCCTTGAAAATAATATTTGAAGCACTGGGAAAAATCGAGCAGGGGGAGAATCCCCCCTGCTCGATTCGGGCATCGCCCACATCTCAGGCCTAAAGGCCTTCGATGATGGGCTGTCGCCAAGGCCTCTCTGGCGTGCAAGCACGCCGCCGAGGCTTTGGCTCCTGGCCTACACAAACAAAGCAGAACAGGAGGTCGCAGATATTATGGGTGGAGAGATACTTGAATTCAGCGTCGATAAGTATTATTACGCCGGCCTGGCCGATGGCAGGGAAGAAGGACTGAAGGAAGGCAAGGAAGAAGGACTGAAAAAAGGCAGAGAAGAAGGACTGAAAAAAGGCAGAGAAGAAGGACTGAAAAAAGGCAGAGAAGAAGGAGTGAAAAAAGGCAGAGAAGAAGGAGTGAAGGAAGGCAGGGAAGAAGGACTGAAGGAAGGCAGAAGTGGGGGTATTAAAGAAGGTGAACATATGATGGCAAAACTCGTAAGTGTCCTTTTAGCTGATGGAAAGGCAGATGAGGTTGCCCGTGTAACAAAGGATGAGGAATACAGAGATTCCCTCTATAAGAAATACTCTATACTGCAAAGGAAAACCAACCTGACATGAACGACCCAGAGACCACAGCATTGACGCCTGACGGCGTAATCCCTGCGGCTCTCCGGGCCATCTGTATTGTTTCTGCTTAATATCCTTGGTCTTGTTCCAGGGCTCCTCCGTCTTCCCGGGCCATCTAGGCCCTCTCGACTTTACTCGATATCCCAGGTCTTGTCCCGAGGATACCCGGTCTTCCCTAGGGAACACACGGCCCTCCTGGCCTTATTTGATATTTACAAATCTAATGTCATCTGCACATGAGGAATTCCGTCTTCAAGGAATTCCTCAGAACACACCTTAAAACCCTCTCTTTCATAATATTCGATTGCATAGCATTGTGCTTCAATATATAACTGCCTTGGGTTCATTTTTTCTTTCACCTGGGCAATACCTTCTTTCAGTAGTTTTCCACCAAGTCCTGTACCATGTTGTAAGGTCAGAACTCTGCCAATTTGCACAACACTGTCATCCCTATAAAAAGCTCTCAGGTAAGCGGTCACTTTGACGTCTTCCTCAAAGAAAACATGCAGGCTCTCGTAATCTCTGTCATCCAGATCCTGATACACACAGTTCTGCTCAACCACAAATATTTCTGCCCGCGCTTTCAATATCTCGTATAATTCTTTTGTTGTAAGTTCATTGAAAAACTTTGCCGTTACTTTCATCTCATACTCTCAAATTGCGATTGAACATAATCGCTGCCCGATGGCCTGCCAGGGCCCTAGCGCAGATTATCTTTAACATCTCAAGATTTTTTTCAGATGTTCCTTCACATCCGTGTCTATATCAAAAACAAGTACAGCCCTGCTACCCGGATCGAATGACATAAGCCTTGAAGCCAGTATTTCATCAAGCATTTAATTATCGGGGATTGAGCCAAAGACATCATTCTCCATCGCACATTTTTTCAGAAAAACCCCCGTGTCTCAAATACCAAATTCTTCACACAGATTATCAAATCTCGCCTGTTCTTTTTCCTTCACAGCCTTAGACGCATCCTTCAGGCAATGGTCGATCACGTCCGCATCCTTCAGAGCTTCATCCATGGGTCCGTCCGTCACCAGCTTGTCATCATGGTGATAGATTGCGGAGCAGATCATATCTGTCTCCTCCCCATTCGTCAGCTTCAGCTCTCCCAGTATCTCCCTGGCAAGATCAGCTCCCTTATGGGCATGATCATCATAGGAGCCGGTCTTATATGCATTCAGGTCATGGAGCATAGCCGCCATCGCCGCAATCTCCGGATCCAGTCCTCGCTTCTTTGCGATCATAGTTGCCGCAAGAGATACACCATATAGATGCGCAATAGCACTTGTCCTTTTATCTGCATTCTCCATCCTATTCAATTCTACGTCCACATATTTGCGCAGCTCTTTTAACCTGCTCATAATTCTTCCCTCCAATCAGCCTTCTTGAAGACCGCCGGCACCGCATCCTCTGTGACAAGCAGCGGCCTCTGCACCGGTATCCCGTCAGATACCTTCGCACAAAGGTTTCGATGCCGCTGCACCGGCATCCCGTCAGATTCCTTCGCACAAAGGTTTCGATGCCTATTCACTGGCATCCCGTCAGATACCTCTGCACAAAGGTTTCGGCGCTTATTCACCTTATGATCCGCCATAGAAAAGAGCGTTTTCTGTAAATATCAGCCTGTCCGCATCAAGGAGCATTTCCATTATTGCGGTCTCCGCCCCACCTTCGCAAATCACAGCCACCTTTATTGCGGTCTCCGCTCCACCTTCGCAAATCACAGCCACCTTTTGTCATGTTGAAATCCACCATCCGGGTACCAGTTTAGTCCCGGCAAAGGCCATTTATGCCAAAACATATTTTCTGCCATCGAAAAAGGCGCATGGAGAAAATCCCCATGCGCCCTCATCAATAAGCTTATAAAATCTGATTGATCCCATTCTCTGCTACCGTAAACTGCTGATTGCAGTCCAGACAGGTATACAAATCCACGCCTAAATCAGATAGTTCTTCACAGGTAAAATGACCTACATTTCCATTTCCACAAGAAGGGCAGATAATTAGCTGTCCACATGAAAAACCTGGAATAGTCTGAAGGAATCCGCCGCTTACCTTCTCGGCCTGCTCATCTGAAATCTTCTCTCCTGAAAAACCCTTTTTCTCTTCCATTGCCTTACCTCCTAAAAGAATCTCCTATCGTTTCCTTACCTCTTCCAAAATCTTGCGATTATAGAGTAAACCAAAACAGTTCATTATCCTAAAAAAACATTCCTAATCCTATGGATTATATCACATTCTCACGAAAAGGACACTGTTTTTTATTGCCTCAAGCCCCTTTTTTCATGTTATCGGAATACACTCTCAGTTTTTCCAGAAATTCATAGGGAACAAAAAGATTTCCCCGCCCGGTAGCTAAATCCGTATTGACCTTGTTGGTTCCATGGAAGTCAGACCCACCGGACTCAAGAAGTCCCAGCTTTTCCGCCATTGCCTTATATTCTGCCATATCCTCGGCAGAATACGTGGTATAGACTGTCTCCATTGCGACAAGCCCTGCCTCCTTCCACTCCACAAGAAGGTTCTCCAGCTTATTATGGGAGTAGGCATATTGTATAGGATGGGCCAGAACCGGCACACCACCGGCCATATTAATCAGCTTGATTCCATCCACAGGAGTAATCTTTTCTCTGGGAACGAAATAGGGTCCATCGTCTCCAATCCACTTTTCAAAGGCCTCTCTCATGGTCCGGACATATCCATGGTGCAGCATATATTTGGCATAATGTCCCCGGGTCAGGACAGAGCCCGGGAACTCTTCCCGGAGCTGCTTCAGGGAAATATCCATTCCCAGCCCTTCCTTCAGTCCCGCACACATCTTCTCATTCCTAAGCTCCCTGGAATCCCGGAACTTCTGCAGTTCCCCCAGAAACCGGGGATTTTCATCGTCAATGAATAGACCCACAATATGGATATCCCGGCCATCCAGATCGGTGGAGAGCTCTATTCCGTTAATAATCTCAGGAGCGCCCGGGACTTTTGCCGCATATTCGCGAATTTCTCCCAGGCCCGCAACGGTATCGTGATCTGTCAGAGCCATGGCGGCCAGCCCCTTTTCAATTGCATAATCCACCAGTTCGGATGGTGTAAAGGTGCCGTCCGATTTGTTTGAGTGGACATGTAAATCCACCGCCTTCCTTTCCTTGACCCCGTCCCGCATATTTCCTTCAATCATTTGAAATTCTCCCCAACATCCCTGTCCTACAGCCTCGATGAAATCCCTGCAGCCTCGATGAAATCCCTGCGGCCTCGAAGAAACCCCTACAGCCTCAAAAAGCCGCTTCTCAGCCCCTCACGCCAGTTAGGAATGACAAACACTCAATTCACTACGGCAGGTCGGCCGGGCATTGAAGCACCCAATCGACGCATGGCTCCCTCAGCCTTCCTTACGCC
>JAILCB010000074.1 GCA_024680595.1 Lachnospiraceae bacterium
CCTTGTAGGAACGGGTCTTCCCGGACCGGCGCATTTCTGATGAAAACCGCTATCCTGCGGCCTTGCGAATGCATTAATACGACACATTTCCCAATCCGGCGTACTACATGGGCCAGCTCCCATTCACCTGGAACAATGGCAGCAAGGATAGTGAAACTCTTCAGAAAATAAATAAAGTATTGTTCTAATTTTATCATCTTTCCACCTTCATAACAATATATCTACCGCTATAAATATCAGCCTTTCACGTCTATATCTCCACCCCAATAAAAAACCAGCTTTTCACATCGATATTTCCACCACTAATTAAGTAGGGAAGATGCAAATCGCCCCCTACTAAACCGCGAGCCGCCGGTCGGCTTTAGCCGACAAATTTCATCTCGGCGGCTCTGCAATAAAAGGCCGCCTTTCCCAGTCAATAATCATCTCGGCGGCTCTGCAAAAAAAGGCCGCCTTTCCCGGTCAATAATCACCAGAAAAGGCGGCCTAAAAACTATCTCTATCTCAGGATTCTCTTATCCTACTCCTTGAAGAATCCAATCTCATTATTCAGCGATGAGGATATACTCCTCAGGTTCTGGGCACTCTCCGACAGAGAAACCACCGTAACGGAAAGCTCCTGCATGGATGCCCCGGTCTCCTGGCTGGAAGCCGCATTCTCCTCAGAAATAGCGGAAAGGGAACTCATAGCCTCCACAACCACGTCCTTAGCAGACACACAGACATCCGCATTATGGGCAATCTCCTGCACTCCCTTAGTCGTCTCCTCAATATCCTCAATCATCCTATTAACGCTGGTAAATGTAGTCTCAATGACCTCTTGCTGCATCTCATTACTCTTCTGGACATTCCCTGCCATGGTAACCGCCGCCTGGGACTCATTCAGAAGCACTTCCATTTCGGACCGAATCTTGTCGGCAGAATCATTGGAATCCAGGGCCAGCTTGCCAATCTCCTCGGCAACCACCGCAAAGCCTCTCCCGGCCTCTCCTGCCCTAGCCGCCTCAATCGATGCATTGAGGGAAAGCAAGTTGGTCTGGGAGGCAATATTGGATATAGACTCCACCAGGCCATTGATACGGCTAACTGCATCGCTGGTCGCGCTAATCTTTCCGGAAATATCATTAATGGCCTTATTCATGGACTCAGAGCTCTTCCTCAGATCCGCCAGACTATTGGCGGATTCAGCTGAGGCATCCTGCATTCTCTTGGCAATTTCCGTAAGGTCCCCGGCCGAGTTCTGCACACTTGAAACAGCTTCCTCGATCTTCTCCATATTCTGTGTGGCGCTCTGAATCTCCTCCGCCTGCTGGGTGGCGCCCAGGGCAATCTCCTGCACCGCCCGGGAAACATGCTCCGCATTTGATGAAATCTGCTCAGACATATTAGCCAGCTCATCCGAATCCGTATTCACATTTCCGGCACCATTGGAAATCTCTCCGACAATTCCCTTCAGCTTGTCCACAACCTCATTGGTATGCTGGATAATCTCACCAAATTCATCATTTCTATCCTCGAATCCCCGGACATTTCTAAAGGAGCCCTGAGAAAGGTCGGAAAGGGACTTGGCCGCAGCCTTAAGGGGTCTGGTAATGGTTTTGGCAAAGAAGAGGGCTATAAGAACTCCCACCACTATGAACAGTACTCCAAAAATTGCCTGCAGCAGAATGGTTCTGTACACAGAGGCCAAAGCCACCTCCTTAACCCTGCAGGAGGCCACTACCCATTCGCTGGTTGGCAGCTTCTCCCAGGAAATAATCCAGGTGACCCCTTGAAAATCCGATATATATTCACCCTTTGTCTTATCCCCTCTGGAATCTGTATAGAAGGGGTTCTCAGACTGGGTCTCAGGATTATTGGTATCCACATCCCTTGCAGAATGGGCCACAACCGTGCCATCCCGGTCCACAATCACAATCTCCTGCCGGTCCTGCGTAATCTCCCCTGCAATGAGATCATGAAGCACCGCCACATTATAGTTTCTCTGTACAAGTCCAATTCTTTTTGATTTATCCTTACTAAAAACCGGTACAGAAAAGGTTGCTATAGCCGACCCTGTAGATTTGGAGATAATCATATCCGAGACATGTTCGTTTTCACCTGCCATGGGCTTCTTGAAGTAATCCCTCTCAGCCACATTGACGCATTCGCCCTTTGTCCTGACCCTCTGCTGGCCGGTTGCATCGGAAAGAGCAATATTATTGCCATCCGCCATACTCTCATCAATGACAAGCATCTGCCTTAATATTTCATCCTCAACTGTCTTTCCGCTGGTCCGTCCCTCCAAATAATCAATAACTGTTTCCGAACCCGCAAAGGCTTTCAGGGCCTCCAGATTACTTGAATAGATGTGCTCCAGCTGCTCCCCCACAAGCGCAGCCTGGGCAACATTTGTCTCATAAGCGCTATCCGTCCCCTGATTAAATGAAATTACCAGCCCCATAATTGATAGAACCAAAACCGGTATCACCACAAGCCCCGTCATCACGAGAATTAGCTTTTTCCTAATACTACTCTTCTTTTTCATGCGCGTCTCTCCTTTAGTCCTCATGCAGCCATACATCCATTTATCCTGAGGCCAATTTCTTATTCACGTAAAGCCTTTTTGACAATTGTAAATATGAACCAGCATTAATATTACAACAAAAAATAAAGAATAGAACGTGATTCTATTTTGCATTAATACCAGAAAAAAGCTTTTTGAATACGATATTTCTGTCAGAATAAACGGAAAAAATAATGGATTGTTATTATTATTTGTTATAATAACATATATTGATTCTTAAGGGAATAAACAAATTGTAAATTATCACAACAATTAATTGCAAAATTTCAATATCTATACATTATTATATAACAATTCCTTTCAAATCATCATTAAAACACCAATATTACATCGTTTTTGACATAAACTAAGCTGATAGAGGAGAAGCCTGCAAACACTCCGACAAAACACAAAGGGTCCTTCTCTGCATAGAAAAAAGCATCCGCCTTTATAATTAAAAGACAGATGCTTTTCATCATATTAGTCTATCAATTTCAGCCGCTCTCCGGCATGTCCAACAGAAGATTCCCCTCCGCCCATCAAACAGCCACAGATATGAAGCTTCCCGTATAATGCCCCAAATCATTATAGTAGCGGAGGAATCTCTGCCGGTTATCTATCCAGAGATTCCATTCGGGACATATTGCCAAACCATTATAGTAGCAGAGGAATCTCTGCCGGAGCGAAGGAGCGATTATCCCTTGAAGAATCCAATTTCATTATTCAGTGATGAGGAGATATCCCTCAGGTTCTGGGCATTCTCCGACAGAGAAAGTACTGTGACGGACAGCTCCTGCATGGATGCCCCCGTCTCCTGGCTGGAGGCCGCATTCTCCTCGGAGATAGCGGAAAGGGAACTCATAGCCTCAACAACCACATCCTTTGCAGCCACGCATACATCCGCATTATGGGAAATCTCATTGACTCCCCTGGTGGTCTCCTCAATATCCTCAATCATCTTATTCACACTCAGGAATGTGGATTCGATAACCTCCTGCTGCATCTCATTACTCTTCTGGACGTTACCGGCCATATTAACCGCAGCCTGGGACTCATTCAGAAGCACTTCCATTTCAGACCGAATCTTGTCGGCAGAATCATTGGAATCCAGGGCCAGTTTTCCAATCTCCTCAGCAACCACTGCAAAGCCTCTTCCTGCCTCACCCGCTCTCGCAGCCTCTATGGAAGCATTGAGGGAAAGCAGGTTCGTCTGGGAGGCAATACTGGAAATAGCCTCAACCAAACCATTGATACGGCCTACAGCATCGCTGGTGGCACTAATCTTTCCGGAGATATCATTAATCGCCTTATTCATAGACTCTGAGCTCTTTCTAAGCTCTGACAGGCTATTTGCCGAGTCAGCAGATGCCCCCTGCATTCTCTTGGCGATTTCTGAAAGATCCCCGGCCGAGGTCTGTACGCTTGCAACCGCTTCCTCGATCTTTTCAATATTCATAGTAGCGCTCTGAATCTCCTCAGCCTGCTGGGTTGCACCTGTGGCAATCTCCTGGACAGCCCTGGATACATTCTCTGCATTCGAGGAAATCTGCTCCGTCATATTGGCCAGCTGATCCGAATCCGTATTCACATTTCCAGCGCCATTACTAATCTCACCCACAATCCCCTTCAGTGTATCAACAACCTCATTATTATGGCGTATGATTAAGCCAAATTCATCCTTCCTATTTTCATATCCGCTAATCTTCTTAAAGGAACCCTCCGACAGATTTGAAAGGGATTCCGCCACAGCCTTGAGGGGTTTGGTAATAGACCCGGAAAAGAAAAGGGCCACCAAAACACCCAGAACTATGAATACTACGCCAAAAATCACCTGAAGAATAATTGTATTGTATACGGAAGCCAAAGCCACTGACTTCAGCCTGCAGGACGCCACCACCCAGTCACTGGTGGGCAGCTTTTCCCAGGAAATGATCCATGTCTCACCCTGGAAATCCGCGGTATAATCCCCATGTGTCGTATTGCCCCTGGATTCGGTATAGAAGGGGTTCTGGGCCTGGGATTCAGGATTGGCAGTATCTACAGCCCTGGCCGAATGGGCCACAACGGTTCCATCCCGGTCAACAATGACAAGCTCCTGCCGATCCTGGGTTAGCTCGGAAGCCAGAAGATCATGAAGAACACCTACATCATAGTTTCTCTGTACAATTCCCAGTATTTTTGACTTGTCCTTACTGTAGACAGGCACAGAGAAAGTAACCATAGCCGAACCTGTGGATTTGGAGACTATCATATTGGAAACATATTCAGAACTGCCTGACATGGGTTTCTGATAATACTCTCTCTCAGTTATATCAACACAGTCCCCCTTGGTCCTAATTCTCTGCATGCCCACCGCATCCGAAAGAGCCGTAATATTGCCATCTGCCATGGCGTCATTGATATTATTCATCTGCCTAAGCAATTCGGCCTCAGTCTCTGCACTGTCATCAGTGCCGTCCAAGTACTCAATGACCATCTCCGTTCCGGCAAATGTCTTTAATGCCTGGAGGTTGGAATTATAAATCGCTTTCAGCTGCTCACCTACCACTGATGCTTGGGCAACATTAGTCTCATTTGCATTTGAAGTCCCCTGGTTAAACGAGATAACCAGCCCCAAAATTGATAGTACAAGGACCGGAATCACGACCAGTCCAGTCATGATAATGATTAATTTCCCCTTAATGCTACTTGTCTTCTTCATTTATTTGCCCTTTCTTTTTATTTTACTGCCCATAGATATTTATTCTATCATCAAAGTATGTCCCAGAGCCTGTAATCGTTTAATGAGTAATCCCAGTTCTATTATTACTGAAGTGCTTGACTTTGCGTGAATTTGGTTCGTGGCATTGCCGGAAACATCATCCGATAAGGATATCGAATTCTTGTGGAAATTAGATATCCTTTAGGGAATTCATGACAGAACGGACATACAAAATATCTACGAAGAGACTTCATCTGGTCACATTCTATTTCTGCCTGAACAGATAGGTATGAAAGCAGTAATTCGAAAATAATCTTAATTATAGCACACTAATAAATAGACGAAAAGAGCTTTATATACTTCTTTATGATCCGAAATTGCATTTTTTGAAACAATAATTATTCCGGTTTTGGCGAATCTATGATATAATTTGAACAGGCTGTGCCCGGTTTCAAGGGGCCGTGCTTACAAATGCTATTGCGATGGGGGAAATGACCTTGATTCAGCTGGACAAATCCAATATTCAATCGTATCTGAAGGATAGAATGCCGGACATGGACTTCTCTAAGCCCCTGATTATTTCAGCGATCGGCGAGGGCAGTGAGGAGGAGGACGGAGACGGCTTCCTGAATTACATTTTCCGGGTCAGCGACGGCAGGAAAAAGCTGGTTCTCAAGCAGAGCCGCAGTGCAGGCCACAAGGGCGGCTTCACGGGTCTTCCCGAGGGCAGGGTGGTTCAGGAATATGAGACCATGGCCTTCCGGAAAGCTATTGTACCCGAATATATTCCGGATCTCTATTTCTGCGACAGCGAGAATAATATTATCGCAGAGGAGGATGTGTCACACCTCTCCATCCTGCGTTTCCAGCTCATGAAGAATGTGACCTTCCCCAAGTTTGCCCATCAAATTGCCGATTATATGGCAAAGACTCTTTTCTATACCTCCGAATATTACATGGACGCCCAGACCTTCCGGGAAATGACGGTACATTTCATCAATCCCATTATGCGGACGATTTTTGAATATACCGAGTTTATTACCCAGGACAGGCCTGATCAGGATTTTGCTCTTCCTATAGATGACAAGTATATGGCCATGGCCAGGAAAACCATTCTGGATCCCAGGGTTGTCCGTGAGAGATACAAGCTCAAGCATATTTATGACACCCACGGCGAGGCCTTCCTCCATACCGACCTGCATACCTCCAATATTCTAATGGATCAGAGGGAAATGAAGGTCATCGATATGGAGTATACCTTCTGCGGACCTCTGGCCTTAGATGTAGGAAAAGTGGAGGCCAGCATGCTTGCCCAGTATGTCAGTGCCGCCTTCCGCCCCTTCCCTAATGAGGCCGAGCGAAAGCAGTTCCGCGACTATTGTCTGGATACTATGGTGGACGTTTTCAATGAATTCTGCCAGATCTTCTTCGCCTGCTGGGATCAAAGCGCCAAGCGCCAGTATCAGGGAGTGCCGGGTCTAAAGGATGATGTCAGGGCCGACCTTTTGAAGGATACCATTGGCTTCACCGGCACCTGCAATATTGCCAGGGTGGCCAGCAAGTTCCTCTTCCCGGAGTATGCGGTTATCACAGATGCCAAGGCCTACGAACAGATGACATTCCTGTCCCTTATTCTGGATCAGATAACCCTCCTAAACCGGGCCGGCTACCGGAATATTGAGGAATGGGTCTCCGAAATCAAGAGGATTTCCGACAAATTCCTGGCAACCGTATAGGGAGCCTTGAATTCATGAGCCTGATTGGTGACAATGCAAAGATTTAGCCAGTTCCATCCGCAGTTGGAGCTGGCTTTTTTATCGCAGAGCCGCCGAGATGAAGTTTGTCGGCTAAAGCCGACTGGCGGCTCGCGGACGAGTGGGTGCGATTTGCATCTCCCCTCTCGATTGTAGGAAAAGAAGCCACCGAGTTTCATCAAAAATTCCAAATATGTACCGGGACATTTCCCCGCGAAGCTGGGGCGTTTCCTGCGCAAGGCGCGGGATTTCCGTATTATTTCAGGTCCTCTCCCCGGAGGAATCCTGCCCCGTGAAAAACGGGATTTCCGGATCTCTAGGCATTCAGGGACTCAATAGCCTTTTCCGTATGGTTTACATAAATCTCCTGAATCTTCTCCATCTGGCCCAGTCCCTCTAGAATACAGGCCACATCATAGCCTTCCCGCACCAGGATATTCTTCCAGGAATCCTCACCATCCCCGGCCATGTCATTATTGGCGTGATCCCCGGCCACCACCATCAATGGCTCCAGCACGGCCCTCTTGTACTTCTTTGGCTCAATCTTCTTAATAATATCCTCCAGAGTGGGCGTGGCTTCTACTGTAGCAATATAATCATTCTCATAGCCGGCCTTATCCAGGAAGGACTGCATCCTTGTATAGATGCCGTTGGAGGCGGCCTCTGTCCCGTGGCCCATGAAGATCATGGCGGTCTCGCCGTCATCATAATCTTTCGTTCTATCCACAATAGCCTCTATCACATCCTCATAGTCCTTGTCCTGCCCCAAAAGAGGCTCTCCCAGGGCAAGCCGGTCAAATCTGTCCTTTTGCCTGTCCAGTTCCTCCTTTAGCTTGGTATATTCAAGGCCGCACATGAGATGAGTCGGCTGGACAATCAGGGTCTTAACCCCCTCTTCCACTGCCCGGTCCAGAGCCTCTTTAATATTATCAATGACAATCCCATCCCTTTTCTTCAGAATATTAATAATCATCTGGGAGGAAAAAGCACGGGCTACATTATAGTCCGGAAAGGCCTTTTCTATGGCCCTTTCAATGCCCCCAATAGTCTTATCCCGATTTTCATTATGGCTGGTACCAAAGCTCACCACCAGAATCCTCTTTTCCGCTTCCATCCAAGAATAATCTCCTTTCATTATTGCTTTATCTGCAGGCCCCGGAGGATCCCACATTTATCTCCTTCATACAAAAATGCATCTACCGGTCCTGCCTATTCCGCCCGCTTCAAACTGGTGCTGACCTCCGAACACTCAGCCTCTCCGGGAGATGCACCCCCGCCCGCTTCAAGCCGATTCCGACCTCCGGTCACTCAGCTTCTCAGAGAGTTGGAGCTCCTGCCTGTTTCAAGCCGATGCCGACCTCCAGATACTCAGTTCCTCCGAAAGATGGACCTCCTGCCTGTTTCAAACCGATGCCGACCTCCGGTCACTCAGCTTCTCAGGGAAATGGATCCCCTGCCCGCTTCAAAGCGCCACTGGCACCTCATTAGTCCGGCAGTTGCCAGCTGTTCAGACCTACAATTCCCCCCGCGTCCACCTCACGAAGCTTCCCCGCCTGGTCTGCAGCCTTCAAAACCTCTTCCATCCGGCGGTTGGAGTCCCCTATAGTCACTCCGGCGCAAATCACCTCCGAGCACTTAGAAACCGCCTCCATGGCCCGGTTAAAAGCCTGATCCCCTATATCCCGGAAGGGTTCCTCTGCAATCACCTCCCGGGCCAAAAGCCTAGCTGCCCGGTAGTCCAAATCATTCCGATAGAGAATTCCCGCAATGAAGGCCTGCTGCTCCTTCTGCAGCCTCCTATAGATAGGAATCCCCCGGCCGCTGTCCGATATTACCAGAATATCCGCTTCTCCCGTGGCCGCCGGCAGCTCCAGACTGCCAAAAAGTGGGTCGAAAAAGCCATTATCAATGCCGTAAAGCTCCCGAATCAGCTCTTCATTCATAATCTCCTCGGGCTGGCCTTCCTTAAAAATATGATCCCCCTTGACCAGAATCATCCTATCGGAAATCTTCATGGCCAAATCAATCTCATGCAGGGACATTATCACGGTAATATCCTTATCCTTGGCCATTGACCTCAGAATGGAAAGCAGCTCCAGCTTGTACTTAATATCCAGGAAAGAGGTAGGTTCATCCAGGATGAGCAGGGCCGGCTCCTGACAAAGGGCCCGGGCCAGGAGCACCCGCTGCTTCTGCCCGTCACTGGTGGCATTAAAGTCCTTATCCGCAATCTCCAGGGCATGCACCGACCGCATGGCCTCCACAACCTTCTCCTCATCCTCCGGATCCAGCATACCCAGCCGTCCGGTATAGGGATAGCGGCCCATGGCCACCACATCCCTGCAGGTCATGAGCTCTGGCCGAATCCGCTCCGTCAGCACCACAGCCATGGTCTGGGACAGGGACTTATAGGAATAGTCATTGAGCCCCTTCTTTTCAATCACAACCGTGCCGTCCACAATGGGCAGCTGCCGGATAATACTCTTCAGAATGGTGGATTTGCCGGCTCCATTGGGACCAATCAGGGTAACAATCTCCCCCTTTTGGATATCAATATTAATATCCTTAATAACCGCTTTTCCATTATAACCTACATATAGGTTTTTTAGGTTTACATAATTTTCATTATTCTGGTTCATTGCGCGTTCTTCGCCTTTCTCTGAATAAGCATATAGATTACTATAGGAGCGCCGAACAGGGATGTCACCGTGCTGATATTGAGCTCCGTGGGAGCAAAGGCCGTCCGCGCAATGAGGTCACTTAGCATACAGAAGACTGCCCCGCCCAGGAAGGCCGCCGGAATGACCACTATGGGCTTAGCCGTATTGAGGCACCTTTTCATTAGGAAGGGAACGGCAATACCCACGAAGGAAATGGGTCCGGCATAGGCCGTGACACAGGCCGCCAGCAGGCTGGAGAGCAGAATGAGGCAAATCCGAAAGCTCTTCACATTTACACCCATGCTCCTGGCATAGTTTTCGCCCATCTGAAAAGCCCCAATGGGCTTGGACAGGAAGAATGTCAATAGAAAGGCAATTCCCACAATGATTCCCGCGCTGGCCACATCCCCGAAATCCATTCCGGAGAAGCTGCCCTGAGACCAGCCGTGGAGGTTGACGATATCCGCGTCCTCCGCAAAGGTTATGAGAAACTCCGTAACGGCTGAGCAAATATAGCCAATCATAATACCCGCCACCAGCAGTCCCGACATATTGGGCAGGAAGTGGGATATCAAAAGGATAAAGAGGGTGGACATCATGGCTCCCACAAAGGCCGCCAGCACCAGGGCAAAGGAGGAAACCTTGCCTACCTTATCCAGGAAATAGATCATGACCAGGGCCACCACCATTTTGGCTCCGGAGGAAATACCCAGCACGAAGGGTCCTGCAATGGGATTGGCAAAGAAGGTCTGCAGCAGGAAGCCCGCCAGGGCCAGGGCCCCTCCCAGCATGCCCGCCATAATGAGCCGGGGCAGCCGGATCTTGAAGATAATATTGAGCTCATTCTGCTCTCCCTGACCCGTGAAAAGTATCTGCAGAATCCGCCCCGGAGAAATATTCACATTTCCGGTATTAATATTCAGGACCAGTAACACAAAAACCATTGCGATTAGGACCGCAAAAACTATCGTATATCGAATTCGATTTCTCTTAGCTGTACTCATAATTCTCCATCATAATTTCAACAAATTGTATCTATCCATTCCGGACAGCGGGATATGCCGGCAGACAAAGAGACTTCCACGAAATCCCCTGACTTGGCTATGCCGGACCTCTCCACAGCAGCCCCCTGCCTCAGCCTCTCCTGCGAGACCATACAAAAGCGCCTAGCATGCCTCCTACTAAAGCTTCTCCTTCGAGGCCTTACGCAGCCGCCTAGTCAGCCCCCCGCTTCAGCTTCTCCTGCGAGTTCACGCGCAGCTGCATTACCGGAACTCTACTCCAGCTTCTCCTACGACTTCGTGGGCAGCTGCCTTACCGGCCCTACTTCAGCCTCTCCTTCGAGACCATACGAAAGCGCCTATCCGGCACCCTACTCTGGCTTCTCCTGTGGGTTCGTGGGCAGCTGCGTTACCGGCTCCTACTTCAGCTTCTCCAGGAAGGTCATGCCGCTCTCGTCTCCACCCGTCAGCATAATGTGCAGATCCTCTGTCATCTGGCCCACAATATCCGTGGCCTGGTAGAGATCCTTACCAATCTGCCACACATTACCCTCCTGCACCGCCTTGAAGTCAGCGAAGAGGCCGTCCTTGCCCTTCAAATCATCCAAATCCTTTAAGGGCATCTCAATGGTCGCATTATAAATGAGGAAATCCGCATCCGATGCCGTACTATAGAATTCCTCCATAGAAATGGTCTGGGTTCCTCCCCTGCTGTCGCTGGTCAAATTATCAAAAATATACTTTCCGCCGGCAATACTGATCATTCTGGGAATATAATCATCCGAACGGCGGACCGTCACCGTACCCGAAGTGGTGAGGGAGAATACCGCCACCGTCTTCCCGGTCTTGTCGGCATTCTTTTGAACAGCCTCTATGGTGGCCTTCACCTTCTTGTCCTGATCCGCAAAGAAAGCCTCCGCATCGGCCTCCTTATCCAGCATAGCCCCATAGAGCTTGATCCACTCGGTACGGCCCAAGGGCTCCATCTCATAGCTGGAAGCATCCACAAAGACCGGAATCCCTAATTCCTCAATCTTCTCCTTGACATCAGGAGAATGGAAAATCATGGTGCTCTCAATGGCCAGATCACAGCCGCTGCCCACCATGAGCTCATAGTCAGGTGCACTATACTTCCCGGCATATTGCATCTTTCCAGCCTTAATAGCCTCACCAGGGCCTTCAATGTGCCAGCCGGAAGCATCCGTCCCGGAAAGGGTGATGGCGTCCTGACCGCCCATGGCAAAGAAAAGGGACATGGCTGATGTGGCCGCCAGATAAATATGGTCCAGAGGCTGCTGTAATATCACGATATCCTTTGAAATCCCCTCCGGCACCTCCTTGCCCTCGGGCACCAGGAGATATTGGGCACTGTCAAAAACCTCGATTAGCTTATAGCCTTCCTTATAATAATGAACGGCAAATCCCCGGGCATAGGACAGGTCCATCTTTTTCTCATAGGTCAGTCCCGCCAGATTCTCCGGGTCCGCAAAGGTAACCCCGGCCGCAAGTCCCAGACCTCCGGTTTCTTCATCTCCACCGCCGAATTCAACAGTAGCTTCCCCGGCCGCAACCTCCGTCCCAACAGAGGATACAAAGATGGTATACTCAATCTCATGGGCCGTAGACATAGCCGTAGTCAGACCCATAACCTTAATATCCTTATCCGGCTCAATAGGTACGAAGAAAATGGAATTATCCTCACCTGAGGAAGCGTCCCTATCGTACTGCTTTCCCCCTACCTTAATATATTGGTAATTCTTGGAGTCAAAGACCAGCTTGGCCGTATAGGTGTCTCCGTCCTTTGTGACCTCAGGACAGGTAATCTGTACCCTTCCCGTCCCTCCGGTAAAGTGAAAATCTGAGGGGGTATAGGTTGCGGTCTCCTCTGCAATCACATCACCCGTCGTCCCACTCTTGGCACTGCAGCCGGTGACGGCCAGAAATCCGATGCAGACTAGAATCAAAAGCAGCTGAGAAAAATAATAGGCCTTCTCCCCATCATTGAAAGGAAGCCATTTCCTCTTCTTTTCCCTTACCTCCGCCCTCATTTCGGAGCCTTCCGCCTCCATCATACAATCTCTTCTTTCCTCCATAATTCCCTCTGTCTTTTTCATACCTTCCCTCTGACCGGCAAACCGGCCAACTCCTCCCTGAAAATAATTCTTCCTCCCTAAAGCAAAATAATTCTCCCAAAACCCTTTCTTCCGGAAATAATATTTTTGTGCCTGAAGCAAAATCAAACTCCTCCCAAAACACCCTAATCTCCAGAATCACTGTTTCATAATAGAATTATAAATGTTTCAAAAATTATAACGCCGCCTCCCGATATTTTCAATAGTTGCAAAAGCTCCTCTGCCACAGAAAACCAGCTATCTGAAAGTAAAGCAACCGTTTTAATATTCCTTTAGCTATGCTATAATTCCTTAGTTACATTAGGGTTGAACTCACTTCAAGCTGATATATTCTTTCCCCCGCATTTAAGAGGACAGCCTGTACTACCGCCCTAAATAAACCAGTTTTCAAGAAAGGAAGAATTAAATGAAGAAAAGTCATATAAAACTGATATCCCTGGTTCTGACGGGCAGTATGCTCTTCACGGCATGTGGCCAGCCTGCTGCATCTCAGGCAACGCAGGGCACAGCAGCCGCACAGCAGGCAGAAGCCTCTGCAGCTTCCGAGGCAGCTTCTGCGGCAGCTTCCGAAACAGCTTCTGAGACAGCTTCTGAGGCGGCTTCTGAGGCACAGAATACCGGCTCTTCCGAGAGCACACAGGCAGCTGAAGGGACAGCCGACGGGCAGAATATGACAGCGGAAGACCAGTACTTTCAGGACATAAAGGACCGGGCCGATGCCATAGCCGCGTCCTTTGGGCCGGGCGAGCGGGCCTGGAAGGATCACACATACCAGATCGAAAAAAAAACCATGCCCCTCTATTTCTATGCACCGGAATACAAAAACGAATTAGACTTATATTTCATGGACGGGAAAAAAGGAATCCCCTATGTCTCCGCCAATGATATAACAACACTCTTAAATCTTTCCCATGCTTACCAGGGCGATCCGGAATATAAACTAAGTATGGAGAAGGATGGGGCAAAGGTTAATTATACTAGGGAAAGCAGTTATTCCCTAATCATGGATTTTGATTCTGATACCCTGGATTTCACTGACTATGACGCCTTTCAAATCCCTGCAAAGGGAGAAACCATATTAGATATTCTCACAAACATAGGTCCTAATACAGCTCTTTTCCAGGTAAGTTCTAATTCCTATGAGCGTTATGGGCAGGAGCTAGTTGTTAATGCAGGAGATTATGGCATCGACCTCATTCAGCAGGATGATGAATATTATGTACCCCTCCAGCTAGTCAGCGACTTCCTTATGGCACATGGTTTAAGTCAGAGCATCCTTTTCAACGGCGCTGCCGTATTTATTATAACCGGCGGAAATACAGCCGCCGTCAAGGATATATACAATGACACCGCAGAAGGCGAGTTTGACGAGGCTTTAGCCGATTTTTCCTACAAGGAACTCTGTATGACCCTAGATTATTTCTATGGCTTAAAGGAACAGCATAATATAACCAATTTCAACGCTCTGTTCGAGGAAACAGGCCTGATGTATCAGCTCTTAGCCACAGATTATACGATGCACGCCAATGCCATTAGCAGCCTTATCGGTCTCCATATGGATGACTTCCATAGTTCGATTGCCTCGTTACCCTTCTATTTCACCGATAATAGTTTGCCCTATAATAGCGCCACCAATACAAAAATGGCCAACAATATGGACTTATATCAGGCAGCCAGACAGAAATACTATCCGGAGGCAGTTCCCTTCTATGAGGAGGTAGGAAATACAGCCTTTATTACTCTTGACGGCTTTGATTTCGACATGACCAAGGATTACTACAAGGATACACCAGACGAGAATGCAAGCGATACCGTAGGCAAAATGATCTATGCCGTGTCCCGGATTAAAAGGGAGAATAGCCCCATTGAGAATGTGGTTCTAGATTTGTCCCAGAATCTCGGCGGTCTGGTTAATGCGGCCGGATACACCATCGGCGCCCTTCTGGGTTACGGCACCTATAGCGTGCGGAACAAGCTGACAGGGGCCCTTGTCACTCAGAATTTCAATTTGGATGTCAATCTGGACAAGAAGTTTGATGAGAAGGACGGACTTAAAGGCTATAATATCTTCTGTCTTGTCTCCCCCCTCAGTTTCTCCTGTGGAAACCTGGTACCCAGCGTGCTGAAGGACTCCAACCGGGTAACCATTATAGGTCAGACCTCAGGTGGCGGAACCTGTACGGTTATGGTTTTAACCACGGCAGAGGGACTTATTTTCAAACTGTCCGGTCCCATCCAGCTGTCCTATGCCAAAAATGGAGCCTTCTATGACATCGATCAGGGCGTAGAGCCTCATTATCACATTGCAAACATTGACCATTTCTATGACAGAAACTATCTGAATAAATACGTCAATAACATCATGGAAAATGACAATATGACGCCAGTTCAATAATAAGACAGATACGCTCACAATAATTTAGGCATGACGAAAGGTCTCAGAGTAAACCCGTAAAAGGTAATTCTGAGACCTTTTCTCTTCCGCCTTCCCCGTCTCCGGGACGGCACCATGCACATGCGTCCGTCTCCGGAACCGCATCACCCTTTGAAGGTTTCCGGCATCCCCGTCTCCGGCGGATGTCATATCAATTATTGTATTTGATTAAGTGCAAGAAATTTCCCTAACAGGGGTCTTTTAAGCAAATCAAAGCTTGTATTATCTCTATTTAAGTGCTATATTATTTTGCGCAATTAATTTTTATGGAGGTATTTTATATGAGAAAAAGCATGAGATCCTTATTGTTAGCATTTTCAATGACAGTTCTTTTGTCAGTAAGCGCCTTTGCGGCACCTATAGCAACAGCAAATGGAGAGACTTTTGATCCGGTCTATTATGCTCAGAATAATCCGGACGTCGTAAATGTTTTGGGCTGTGATGAGAACGCCCTCTGCCAGCACTATTACCAGTACGGGAAAACCGAGGGCCGTCTCCCCTGCGATCCCAATTGTCAGGTAAATGCCGGCACTAACTGTACTCCTCAGTCCTATGGACACCACTACTCCCAGGGCTATTGTTATAATGGATGGACAGGCTCCGGTCATGGTCACGGCGGTCACTGCCGGTAAGAGAAATCATATCCGATAAACGGACCCTATCCAAAAGATATAGATAGACTTAATCACAAGCGGAGCCAATCCTTAGGGTTGGCTCCGCCTAATTCTTTATTTCAGTTCTTCACAGTCTGTAATTTCCTTTTCAAGAAACGCTGTCCTGATTTCTGTCCCTCACCATTTTCTCCTGGGCAACAGCTACCTTGGCGGCCCTTCAACACGAAACCCCCGTTTATACCTCTGCATCAAAGGTGCCACCCGTCTCCCCTATTATGTTCTGTGATCCGGTATTCACTACAGGCAAGTCCGTCCCTCCAAGCGAAAGGGAAACCCCGCTCTCACCGCCTCCTGTGAAAGAGGCCTTTCCCGCATTCTCTTTTTCGGATTGCAGCTTTTCAAACAGAGCTTTGAGATACTTTAAGTCTGCTTTCAGTATCTCCCTCGCCTCGTCTGACCTATGTTTAATCTTCAACTGCTTTAAGTCCTCCGGAGACATGGAGCCTGAAAGGGCTTCCGCCATTTCGTCCAGGCTCTCATCAAACTCTGCCGTCTCCTCCGCCATTTCCATCATGTCCTCACTTAGTTCCATCATATCCTCTGCTGTCATTTCCATCCCGTCTCCGGAATCCGTCCCCACCTTTTCCAAAAGAGCCCGAAACTCCTCCTGTTCCAGCTCCTTTATCTCTTCATCCTCTACCGGTGCTTCCTCATCTGCTCCCGTCACCTCTTCCCCACTCTTAATTCCCCTCTCAGCCCTCTCCTCCATTTCCAGATTGTCCTTCTTTTTTTCACATGCCTTTTGAACCATTTCCGCATGGAGAATTGCCCTTAATAATTCCTCTTCATCGTAATCCGAATTCTTTAACTGCTTCTTCAAAAGCCCTATCTTAATTCGGATACTCTTAGATACCTGGGATGCTTTGGATGAAGTCTTTGCATTCAGAACCTGGGAGGAAATCTGCTTAAAGTTATATAAAGCTGTTTTCTTTTTCTTCTTGGTTTTCTTCGTGGGCTTTGAAATTGAAATCGTTCCCACATGATTGCCATTGAGATCATATAGCTTCTTTGAGTATCTTGTAGTATTGCCCCTCACCTCTACATCATATCCGTACACAAAACCACCTCCCAGACCAGTCAATCTTCCTTTCCTATAATTCCTAAAGCAAGATCCTTTACGGAAATACGGCGGTCCACCCAATGCTATATCCATTGAATATGACCGCCGTACCATTCACTCACCTATAACAGAATTCCCTAAAACCAACTGTCAAATCCGGTTCCCGGGAAACCATAATTCCCTAGGTATGAGCCATACCTGCCATAAATGCCGGAATTTCCTATAGTCTGGCGATTCTGCTGCTCAGCAGCACTTGCCAGTCTCTGGGCCGAAGACCCAATGACTCTTGCGAAGGAACTATTGGCTCCCAGCATGGATTTAACCGAATCAAAACTGGCATCCTTGAACTCTTCCTCATCCAGAGTCATCTTTCCATCTTTTTCGACCCTCAAGCCAATACTATTAAGGCTTCTACTCATGATTCCGGTCATCCGTTTCATACTTCCTGCCAGGCTCGTAACCGTAATATTAGTGGTGTCCTTAACGGAATCCATCGTATCATTGTAGTCCTTAACGAAATCAGACAAGGCCTTATAGGCCGCATCGGAATCATATGCTTCCTCACTTGCGAAGAGACCCTTTTTACTGCTATCCGTCAGTTTCTTTGCGGATTCAGAGAGGTCACTGCTCTTCCCGGAGACATCCGATAGGGCATTCCTTGTCAAATTTGACCCCATACCGTATTTATTCCAGGCATTATTCTTTTGCGAGACACCAGCATTCTTATTCCTGCCGTAATAGGACTTGAGCGCTTTCGAAAAAGAGCCGGACCTAATACCCGAGAATTGGGACAAATTGTTAAACAAGGAATTGCCGGAGCCATAGCCAAAGAGATTCCCGTAGTTAAAATTACTGAACCTAATCATCCTTTTCACCCCCTTTCAGATAGGTTTCTATTCTGATTATCGTAATTAAAACGAGGGAAACAAGAGGATTAGCGCCAACTGCACTTTTTTCGCCGTAAACGGTTCATCCCATCAATAGTACATTCAAGACGAAATACAAGTCCTCCCCTTCTCCCTCCTGACGTATCTCCAAACCTCCTTTATATTTCTTTGCAATGGCTCTGATATTCTTGAGCCCGTAACCATGGCCCGAATCCTCCTTAGTCGATAGGGGCAGGCCCTCATCCCCCATGGCTGCTTTCATAGATTCCCTGTTTCGGACATTAATTATGAAGGTCATTTCCTGAAGAAGGGACTTGATGACGATATGAGGATGCTCCACAGACACGGAAGCCTCCACAGCATTTTGCAGGGCATTGGAAAGCACCACGCTCATATCAAAGGGATTGATAGCCAGTTTAGCCGGATACTGAAACTCACATTCAAATTGAATTCCTTCCTTGCTGCAATGCTCTGCCAGCTCTGATAATATGACATCGGTTACTGCGTTTCCTGTTTTGACAACGGGCTGTATGTCCTCATATCTTCCCTTAAACTCATTAATATAATCAATAAGCTCACGGTTTTCTCCTTTCTCCGCCAGGCCCTCAATAACCGTCAGATGATTTCCCAGGTCATGGCGTATTTCCCGCATTTTCTCATACACTTCCTCTATATGCCCCAAATGTCTCCTGGTATCCAGGATCCTTTCATCTATAGATTTCCTTACATATTCTGCCTCCTGCTTCTCCTTTAATTGCTGATAGAACATGATGACTGTAATGATGGGCAGAAAGGAGAAAAGGCAAAAGAGGATTCTGTAGGGGCTCGCAGGAATATTCTCCTGTATGCTTCCATTTCTAATTCCGTCAAACCAGAGATTAAAGTAAGAGGACATGATAGGCTTAACTAAAAGTAGGGTCCAGGCCGGTGCAAGGAGCATGATAAACTCCCGCCATGTCAGCTCATCCCTTTTACTTTTATATGCCTTATGAAGAAGAGAAATCACCAAATACAAAAGGAGCAAGGACAGGCCGTATTGAATCAGATTCCATAGAATGAATTCAATAACAATTACTTCAACGCTATTTTTGTACCAGTCAAAAGTAAAAACTAAATCCCTCTCAAAAAATCCCACTTCACTGAATAGTTCTGCTGTAAGCCAGCTGATGAGGCGAAAAACCATAAATAGAAAGGCTTTCTGAATGGGATTTCTCTTTCTGTCCAGAATCCATGCCGTGAAAATGGAAAGGACAAGCAGAATCAGAAAGAAGGATCGCTCTATCTCCTTTCCTATACTGATATGACTATTCAAGGAAAGGAGAATAAAGTATACCAGTGCCGATATGTAAGCCGCCTTCTTTTTCTCCACAAAAGGCTTTAGCCAATGGGCAAGGAGAAGACAGTGCAGGAAAAAATATAGTTCAATCACAACCTGCATATATATGTTTGCAAAGGACTCGAAATTATTAACGAGATAATCCATCATAGGCCCGCCCTCCTGGTGTGATAGGTCAAATATGCCTGTATGAGATCCTGATACTTACCCCTGGCCACAGGAATATCATCAGATCCTACCCTCACAATCTTTGAATCATAGGACTTCACATAAGCCATATTAATCAGAAAGGCCCTATGTACCCGGAAAAAGTCCTTTCCGGATATTTTTTCCAGCTCCCATATCCTGCCGTAGTACTCGATATTATCCCTATCCCTCATATGAAGCAGGATTCGTCGGTCATAGATCTCCGCATACATGATTTCAGAAAGGATGACTCTCCTATTGGTCCCGCCGCTTTTCACGGTAATTAGGCGGATAGAACCATCTTCCCCCTTCTTTTCCTTTAGTGTCCTTTCAATATTCTTAATCTCCTCCGCTTTCTCTATGGCCTTTTTCATAACCTCCTTCAAATGGGTTATGGCAAATGGCTTCACGATATATTGAAAGGCTTCCACTTCAAAGGCATTAAAGACCTGTTCCTCAAAGGCTGTCACAAAGACGATAACCGTCTTCTTCCCCTCCTCCCTTATCATTCTGGCAGCTTTCATTCCATCAATCCCGGGCATCTGTATGTCCAGGAACAAAATATCCGCATCAAAGTCCGGTTCAAGGATTCCCTTAGCATTTGAAAAGCATTCGATTTCTATTCCGGCCGATAAGTCCCGGACAGCATCCGATATGATATCCTGTATTCTCTTTTCATCATCACAGATAGCAAGCTTCATAAGACTTCCTTTCATTTTTTGCAGACTATATAATTTTTATCGACCATTCATTCTCAATAATAACAAATTCTGCGCCAAATGTAGCTATTCTGTTGTGAAATGCACTTCGCCGTCATGAGTGCGTCAACATTTAATTAGTTTCTTGTGCTGATTCGATACAAGAGGCAGAATACGGGGCTTTTCCGTACTCAGGAGACTAAAATCAATCCTTCCGTCCAGTCCGGTCGGATCATCTGTCAAGACATTAGATGGAAAGAGGGATAAGGACGGTGGATCATGTCATCATTTTCTTTGATGTATTAGCTGATTTGTGGTAGCATATAACTTAAATTATTAAATGTTACCTCTCGATTCCGCCCTCGCCCACATCTCAGGCCCTACGGGCCTTCGATGATGGGCTGTCGCCAAGGTCTCTCTGGCGTGCAAGCACGCCGACGAGACTTTGGCTCCTAGCCTACAATCGAGTAGGGGTGGAAGACCCCCTACTCGATTTCGGCTACACCGCTATCATCTCGCAAGCAAGCTTGCTCGATGATGTGCGGTCGCCGTAAGCCGTGGTCTGCAAGCAAGCTTGCACCACGGCTTTCGGCTCGTCGCCTACACAAAAAATAAAGCGGATGTTCCCACCGCTTTCTCCTTACCGCCATCATCGGTATATCTGTAAAATTGTAATGGCAGGCTTGCCACCGCTTCTGACAGGATCCTCACACAGCAGTACACTGCCGTCATCTGCATCGCAGATCTCTCGGTCACATACTTACCTAAAGCACTGGAACCAAGAAAGAAACTATAGGCACTTCCTGCTGTTCTGTCTGTGGGCTTATCCCTGCTTTTAAGCAAACCACTTATAATTCCCATACGAAATCCTCCATTCAAAAAGGCACTCGCATTACTGCAAGTGCCTCTTTATAGCAATAAATGTTCACGAATTAAAAAGCTCTTATCTCCTTCGCCATTGAAAATGGTATTATTTCTCCAGGATTTGTTCCTTGATACGCTTTTTCCTCATGCATATAATCAACGATTTCTTGTGCCTTATAATTCTTAAACTTTTTTATCACAACATCCAAAATAGATTTATCCTTA
>JAILCB010000086.1 GCA_024680595.1 Lachnospiraceae bacterium
ACTTCCCTGCATTCATATCCCAGCGCAGGAGCCTAACCTTAATATTCTTACTTAGCAAAGAATCTGCCGAAATCTCCATTGAGTCCAAATACTTTTTTGATAAGGCAGCCCCTATCTCAGTATTCGAGATAAGGCCACGCAAACTCCCTCTAGAGGTTATCTCAAGATTCGTGAGTTCAACAATCTGCCCTTCTGAAAACTCCGTAGGAGCTTCATTTTTTATCAAATTGGCAGAATCAGATTTTGCAGTATGACTGTTAAGTATCGTGTCCAGTTTCTCCCCGTTGATTTTTGTGTATAACTCTAGAATCACTCCAGTTATCTCAGAATTAAAGCTATATACATCCGACCTTTCTGGCTTACGAATTACACTTTGATAACAGTTGGCCGCCTCATATACTGTCATAACATCTGTATGGGCCGCCTTATTTCTATAATCTTTCCTGATTTTCTCACATTTCCATACAAAGCAGCCACTCTCAATACTTTCATTCTTGTCGCATATCGAGCTATTATAAAAGTTCTTAAAAGGATTCTCATTGTAAGAGTCATCTACCACCTTCATAAGGTAATCTGCCATGTGCCCTTTCATGAGTTCGGATTCTTTCATCTGGTATGCTTCTTTATCCGGATTATCCGAAAACTGTCCGACATATCCAAACAAATAAGGAAATTTTCCCATAGTGAAAGTATCTGCTATTTTTGGATTCTTATTCATATATTTCGGTGTTTGCAATAGCTGATCCGGCCATACAGCCTCTTCTCCTACCGCATTATTCCTGTTAGGCTCACCATATTTGTCGATCATATATTTAATTAGGCCGTCAAAAAAGACTTTCCTCAACTCTGCCTCCAGGGCCGCTGTGGCACAAATGCTTATCCCGGAATAGTCAAAATCCGGGGTATTTATATCGGCGCATCTTTTCAGGAGAACCCCTGCAGAAACCATAGATGTCTGAGTGGATGGCATCAGAAATTTCCACTTTGCGCCAAACAGCTTCTGTAGACTATCTCTCTCTAACTTAACAATATCATCCCCAGACCCCGTAATTTCCTCATCGATACGTTTACGGACCTTCTTTGTAAAAGCAGCGATATTAGAATCCTCTTCAGCCTTATTGGATTCTTCCTTGAAAACAGCCTTTTCCTTTTTTAGATAATCACCTAAATCCACAGTTACAAACTTCAGCAATTTATCGATTTTAGCGTTAATCTCACCAGTATTCTTTACGACATCGGTTACCTTGGAATCCATACCGCCTATTCTTTGGCTTATTTCCCCGAATGTTTCCTGATCCTCATTATGCTGTCGGGCAAACTGGTCTTTCAGATCCGCTATGCCTTGAACTCCATCCCTTCCATTCCTTGTCTGAACTCTACTTCTTATATTTAGAATCTCTTTTTCAAGTTGCCAGTTCTCTTCCCACAGGCATTTCTTCAAAAACTCACGTATATTATCCTCATCTGACACCCTGTGAGGAGCATTCAAAAGATAGTCTATATCAGATTCGTCTATATCATTTCTTCCCGCAAGTAAATGAAGAGATAGATAATAGGCATATGCAGTCAGGTAGTTTTCAGTGGCCGTTTTGGCAAGTCCATTCCCAATATCCGTGAGAAATGCCATATTTTCTTTTCCGCAGATATCAGTATCGCCAAATATGCATAAAGTCTTGTCGCCCACATATCTGGATATATATGGCTCTATTCCTTCATAAACCGAGTTT
This sequence comes from Lachnospiraceae bacterium, assembly GCA_024680595.1. Classification (GTDB taxonomy): domain Bacteria; phylum Bacillota; class Clostridia; order Lachnospirales; family Lachnospiraceae; genus NK4A144. Next base: position 1,728 of record JAILCB010000086.1, read on the forward strand.
TCCTCTATGGGTTTTGAACTGGACCTCTTCGAAAGCGCCCGAACTGAATTAAAGAAATAGAGCTTGTCCTCATTAATAATGGATCCAATCATTGTTATCTGGAAAAATGGGTCTATTCTGCCCTCATATAGGCCCACCCTTAGATAAGATTGTAAATTTACAATATTCTCTATTAAATTCCTAAAAAATATCTGAACCGTTTCTTCCTCATCTCTGGATATCTTTTTCTTATATTGAAGCTGCGGCTGTCTGCTTGTTATGTGAGAAAACGCATATAAGAATTCCAGCGTCTTTTTTTCAAGAAGATCCGAAATTATCATTTCCATATGCAAGAATGCAATCCTGCTCTTTGTAAACAAAAGTCGAATCTTCCCTATATGAAGCTTCGTCTCAGACGTAGTCAGGCAGTAGGTGGTATCTTCATTGTGATGCAGACCTATCTGAGCCCTCACAAAGGAATTCAATTCTATCCTATTCATCCGATAGCTCTCATTGATGAGAAGGGGTGATTGCACATTCTGGTAGTTTGCTTCTATAGGTTTATTTCTGAAGCAGTAATGGAACCATACATAGGAATTAAATGCGCCTTCCTCCTTATATGCCTCGGCCTGCTTCCGGGTCACAACGACATCTGTCTCCCCACTCTTTTCATAATCCTCCTTGTTGTATTCCAATGGTATAAGAACATTCAACTTCATGGTCTGCAACATAATTCCTCTCCTCCTA
>JAILCB010000130.1 GCA_024680595.1 Lachnospiraceae bacterium
ACTTGTAACTCCAAAGTCTGAAAATGATGTACGATTACAAGCTACACTTGCCAATCAGAACCCCACGGGCTTGCCCGTGGGTGCAGTCAGTGAAAACATAAAGCAGAACAATAAAAAAGCATAAGGCAGGGACGTAAAGCAGAAACATATAGCAAAAACATAAAGTAAAGACATTTAGCAAAAACATAAGGCAAAAACATAAAGCAAACATAAAGCAAAAACATAGAGCAAAAACATAGAGCAAAAACATAAAGCAAAAACATAAAGCAAGGATTTGGTACATTAACTGAAAGCATGGACTGAAAGGACAGCTTTAGGAAATGTCTGAAAGGACGGATAACAGTGGCTGGTGGAAGTGAGAAAAAAGGGTCTGGTCTACCTCCGGGACAGCGGCAGGGAAGGAGAATTCGCTCAGGACTAAAACCTAAGCATTTCTTTATTATTACGAATCCCGGTCGGGATCCGGAACTTTCTGTGACAAAAACCATTGAGGAATTCCTCCGGGAGAGAGGATTTGATGCCACTGTGAATGTGGCAGAGGAGATGAAGGAAGGGAGCTATACCAACACCGACCTTGTGCCCAAGGAAACGGACTGTCTCATTGTGGTCGGAGGAGACGGAACCCTGATTGCGGCGGCCAGGGATACCACAAAACTCAGTCTCCCAATTCTGGGAGTCAATCAGGGCAAAATGGGTTATCTGGCCGATGCTGAGGTGGAGCATCTGGATGAGGCTTTGAAGCAGCTGATAGAGGGGGACTTTGAGATAGAAGAGAGAATGATGCTTTCCGGGCGGATTTATGGGGCCGATGGCACCTTCCTCTATGAATCCGATGCCCTAAATGACGTCATTCTCCATGTCATGGGTGAATTGCACGTGGCAGATTACCAGGTCAGCGTAAATGATAAATTTCTAGGGAATTTCCTGGCGGACGGAATCATTGTCTGTACTCCAACCGGGTCCACTGCCTATTCCATGTCGGCTGGAGGACCAATCATAGAGCCCATGGCCCGGATGATGGTGATTACCCCTATCTGCCCGCATACCCTGAATACCAGGAGTATTGTGCTTTCAGAAGAGGATAGGGTAGGGATAGCAGTACCAAATGGAAATTCCTCCACCTTTTTTGACGGCCAGGATGCAGGCCTTTTGGAGGCAGGGGGCTATGTGGAAATCTGCAGGTCGGAGCATGTGACAAGGATTATCCGGATTCATCCCAGCAGCTTCCTGACCCTGCTCAGCAAGAAGTTTCAGGGATAGGCTCTTTAGAATAATATTTGTATTTTATTTGACATTGGGGTTTCATGCCGGTTTCTTCGGCGGCGGATGCCAATGGATAGATTGGCGCAGGGAGTTTTGCCACGGCGGAGGAGTCTGCTGTGGGTTCTGATGAATAGATTGGAACAGGGAGTTTGCCACGGCGGAGGAGTCTGCTTTGTCTGCTGTGGGTTCTGATGGACAGATTGTCACAGGGAGTTTGCCATGAAAAAGAAAAGGCAGCAGATGATTATAAGCCTCATTCGCGATAATGATATTCTGACCCAGGACGAGCTGGCTGAGAAGCTGGGGGAATCGGGCTTTGCCGTGACCCAGGCCACCATTTCCCGGGACATTAGGGAATTAAACCTGACCAAGGTTATGACGGAAAGCGGTCAGATGAAGTATGTTGTAGCCGAGGATCCCGTGGATGCCCTGCAGGACAAGTATATCAGGGTTTTGAAGGAATGTACCGTTTCTGTGGATATGGCCCAGAATATTCTGGTCATTAAAACGGTCAGCGGTATGGCCATGGCCGTAGCGGCCGCTATGGATGCCCTGAATTTTCAGGAAATTGTGGGATCCATTGCGGGGGACGATACCATATTCTGCGCCTTGAGGAGTGTGGAGGATACGAGAAGGATTATGAAGAAGGTCCGGGGCCTGCTGTAGGCTTTCAGAATTACTGCAAGACCTAGATTATACCGGATAAGAAGGGCTGCCGGGTTTTCTTTCAAGAAGTCTTACCGATACCAGAAAGAAGGGCTACAGGGTCTTTCTTCAAGAAGGCTTACGATACCGGATAAGAAGGGCTGCCGGGTTTTTCTCCAAGAAGGCTTTCCCATCTATCGCAAGACCCGGGCGGTAGTGATGAAGGGAAATACGAATTAAGACAACTAGGTTACCGTGATAATATTTGGCTGGATTTTTCCTGCCTGACAGAAAGGAAGTAGATACCGTTGCTTATTAGTCTGCAAGTCAGTAATCTCGCCTTGATTGAGGCTGCTGAAGTGGAATTTGGACAGGGTTTGAATGTTTTCTCGGGCGAAACCGGAGCAGGCAAATCACTGGTGATTGGTTCCGTGAATCTGGCTCTGGGAGGCAGGGCTCATGGGGGTATTCAGCGAAATCCGGATAAGCCCGCGATTATCGAGCTGGTATTCAGCCTATCCAGGGAAGAGGATAGGGAGAAATTAAGGGAACTGGACCTGCCTATTGAAGAGGACGGCCTGGTAATTATCCGGAGGCAGATTCGGGAGGGCCGGAGTACGACCAAGCTGAATGGCAGTACGATTACGGGATCCCAGTTAAAAGCGGCGGCCGGAATTCTATTGGATATTCACGGCCAGCATGAGCATCAGTCCCTTCTCTATGCCAAGAATCACCTGCTTATTCTGGACCGCTATTCCGGAACCGAAACCGAGCGGCTCCTTTCAGATTATAAGGATAAATATCATTTATATAAGAAGCTTGAAAAGGAGCTTTCCGAGTCGGAAAAGGACGAGTCGGAAAGGATCAGGGAAATGGATCTCCTTTCCTATGAGGTTAAGGAGATTGAAGACGCCAATATTCGGGAGGGAGAGGATGAGGAGCTGGAGGAGCGCTTCCGCTTCATGAACCATGCCCGAAAGATTGCAGAGGCCGCCAATGAGGCGGGGGCCTTTATGGGAGGAGATGAATCCGCAGGGGAGCTCACGGCCCGGGCGGTGCGGGCCATGGGGGCCGTGGCCGAATATGACAAAAAGGCGGATGACCTCTATCAGGAGCTAATTCAAATTGATACATTAATATCTGATTTCAGAAGGGATATGGAATCCTATCTCTCAGATCTCACATTTTCCGAACAGGAATTCAGGGAAATAACGGATCGGCTTGACAGACTGAACGGATTGAAACTAAAATATGGTAATACGCTTACCCAGGTCCTGGCTGCTGTGGAGGAGAGAAAGGAAAGACTTTCCGTTTTGGAGAACTTTGATGCCTACCGCAGTCAATTAAAGGAGAAAGCAGAGAAGGCCAGGAAGGATCTGGATCTGGCGGCAGAGAGGCTGTCGGAACGCCGGAGAGAATGTGCCTTGGAGCTGGGCAAGAGATTGAAGGAAGCTCTGGTGGGACTGAATTTCCAAACGGTGGAGTTTGAGATTCAGGTAAGCACTACACCCGGGACCTATCTGGAAAATGGAGTTGATACCGTAGATTTCCTCATTTCCACCAATCCCGGAGAGCCTATGAGACCTCTCTCCGATGTGGCCAGCGGCGGCGAACTGTCCCGAATTATGCTGGCTCTGAAGACGGTATTGGCAGACACGGATGGAATCGAGACCCTGATTTTTGATGAGATTGATACGGGAATCAGCGGACGCACTGCCCAGAGGGTGTCGGAAAGCCTCTTGAAGCTGTCCGGACGCCATCAGGTCATTCTCATAACCCATCTGCCCCAGATAGCGGCAATGGCGGATCATCATTTTCTCATTGAAAAAGGGGTGCATGACGGCAGGACGGAAACCCGCATCGGGGAGCTGGACCGTCCGGAAATGATTCGGGAGCTGTCCCGGCTTCTGTCAGGAGCCGAGGTCACGGAACGGGTCCTGGAGAACGCGGAGGAAATGAAGGGTCTGGCAGAGAGAATGAAGGCAGAAATATTAGTATTGAATTCACAGTGATTTTTATATATAGTATTAATAATGTTCGGAAAGTTTTATGAGTTAGGAGACCGAATCACACCGATAAGAGAAATCTGAAAGGAGATTTTTATGAAAAACGTATTATTCGTTGCATCGGAGGCTGTACCTTTTATTAAAACAGGAGGACTTGCTGACGTGGTCGGATCTCTTCCTGAATGTTTCGACAGGAAATATTTCGATGTTCGGGTAATGATACCGAAGTATAATTGCATGTATCAGAAGTATAAGGATATGCTTCAATACATTACCAATTTCTACATGGAGTACAATGGCCAGAATACCTATGTGGGAATCTTCAAGACAGAGTGGAATGGGGTTACCTTCTATTTTATAGACAATGAGTATTACTTCTCCGGGGAATCTGCCTATACCAGCAATATGAAATGGGATTTGGAGCGCTTTATCTTTTTCTCCAAGGCAGCCCTTTCGGCCATGCCCTTAATCGATTTCCATCCGGATATTATCCACTGTCATGACTGGCAGACGGGCCTCATTCCTGTTTATCTGAAGGATAGCTTCCGGGCCGGGGAATTCTTTAGGGATATCAAGTCCGTTATTACTATCCACAATCTGAAGTTCCAGGGCACCTGGGATGTATCTACCATTCAGCAGTTCTCCGGACTGTCCCCATATTACTTCACCCCGGACAAGCTGGAGGCCTTTAAGGATGCTAATATTCTCAAGGGCGGAATTGTCTATGCGGATGCCATTACCACGGTGAGTGAGACCTATGCCGAGGAGATTAAGACCGAGTTCTATGGGGAAAAGCTGGACGGCCTGCTGAAAGCCCGTGAGCATGATCTGAGAGGCATTGTGAACGGCATTGACTACGGCGCCTATAATCCGGAGACGGATCAATTCATTGAGCACCATTATAATGTGAAGAATTTCCGCAAGGAGAAGATTAAGAATAAGAGGGCCCTGCAGTCTCAGCTGGGACTGGAGCGCAATGACAATACCCTAATGATTGGTATCGTGTCCCGTCTCACGGGGCAGAAGGGCTTTGACCTCATTGCCTATGTGATGGATGAGCTCTGTCAGGACGATGTCCAGATTGTCTGTCTGGGTACCGGAGAAGAGAAGTTCGAGAATATGTTCCGGCATTATGACTGGAAGTATAATAATAAGGTGAGGGCTAATATTTATTATTCTGAGGAGCTGTCCCACAGGATTTATGCGGGCTGTGACGTATTCCTCATGCCCAGTCTATTCGAGCCCTGCGGACTTTCCCAGCTCATGGCCCTGCGTTACGGTACCCTGCCCATTGTCCGTGAAACCGGCGGCCTAAAGGATACGGTGGTGCCCTATAATGAGTTTGAGGGGACCGGCACCGGCTTCTCCTTCACGAATTATAATGCCCATGAGATGCTGGGGGCTATCCGGTACGCGGAGAGCGTCTATATTCAGCACCGCCGTGAATGGAATAAGATCATTGATAGGGCCATGAAGGCCGACTTCTCCTGGAATGTATCCGCAAACCATTATCAGGAGATGTATGACTGGCTGTTGGGCTATTGATTTCTCGGCGTCTTCCCTGAAACAGTCGGATTCCCGCAAGGATATGGGCCGGTTTTCATCTGAATTGACCGGGTCTCTTGGGAGCCTGAAATTAAGTATTCTAAGTTGATAATAAACCACCGTCAGGTCTTGCTGCAGCTATGGCAGGTCTGACGGTGGTTTTTTGTAGCACAAGACCGGCAAGCGAATGCATGCTTGCATGCAAATTCGTACAGTGTAGATAATGGGTTTCTTCACAGCCATGAGATAATATAAATAAAACTCATGGAGGTGTTGCATGTCAAAACACAGATCACGTAAAGAATGGATCGAAATCCTTGAAAACGCTGCAAGGTCCGGTATGAGTGTATCGGATTTTTGCAGACAGAATGACATTTCCAAAAACCTGTTTTATCGGAATTCTCTTAAGTTTGGCTTCACCAAAGATGGCAAACGGACTGAAAAATGGATCAATGCTGTTTTTTCTGCTGGGCATGAAGATTCTGCAATTTCCAGTCTTCCTGCCCTGGTCCCTGTTCCCGCCCAGACTATCCGTGCGGCATGGAGCCAGCCAGATCCCGATGCTGGACGGCCGCAGATAGCAATCCTCCACGATTCGTTCCGAGTCATTGTAGGGGATGATTTTTCGCAGGATACGCTCCGGCGCGTGCTGGAGGTGATGC
>JAILCB010000137.1 GCA_024680595.1 Lachnospiraceae bacterium
ACTACCAATCTCCATGAGTCGGTTATGAAGGTCAGAATGGTGCCCATTGAGAGCGCGGTTCAGAAGTTCCCTAGGATGATAAGGGATTTGGAAAAGAAACTGGGCAAAAAGATGAATCTGACCATTTCCGGTGAGGAAACCGAGCTGGATCGTACAGTGGTTGACCAGATTGGTGATCCTCTTATGCATCTATTGAGGAACAGCGCGGACCACGGACTGGAAATGCCGGATGTCCGAATTGCCAAGGGAAAGCCCGAGACCGGTTCTATTTTCCTCAATGCTTTCCAGGAGGGCAATAATGTTATCATCGAGGTTGGTGATGATGGTAATGGTATTGACGTGGAGGCCGTCCGGAATAAGATTATAGAGAGAGGCTTTATGCCTGAAGAGCAGGCTATGCAGATGACCGATAAGGAGGTCATTAATGTCCTCTTTGATCCCGGCTTCTCTATGGCCAAGAAGGTTACTGATATCTCCGGCCGAGGCGTGGGACTGGATGTGGTTAAGTCCAATATTGAGCAGCTGGGCGGAGATGTGGAGGTCAAAACCAAGCTGGGTGAGGGCAGTACCTTTATCGTCAGACTGCCTCTGACTCTGGCTATTATCCAGGCTCTCATGGTAATCGTCGGAGGAGAGAAATATGCGATTTCTCTGGGCAATATTCAGACCATTGAGGATATCCCCAGAAAGGATATCCAGTTAGTGGAGAATAAAGAGGTTATCCAGCTCAGAGGCACGGTTATTCCTGTTATTAGACTGGCGGAGATCCTGGATGCTCCTTCTGTGGAGGAGACGAATAAGAATCTGACGGTGGTAATCGTTCGGAAGGGAGACAGCCAGGCGGGTCTTGTGGTAGATGACCTTATCGGACAGCAGGAGGTCGTTATCAAGTCCCTTGGAAAGTATATCGACACCAGCAGGATCATTAGTGGCGCAACTATTCTGGGAGACGGTGAAGTTGCCCTGATTCTGGATACTAATGCGATAATGTAAGGGGGAGGACAGCCATGGAAAAGGAACTTGCTGTTGTAAATGACGAGGAAAGACGATATATTATGGTAAAGCTGGGCGAAGAGCAGTATGGTATCGATATCCGGTATATTGATAATATTGTACGGCTTCAGAGCATTACGCGGGTACCGTCGGTACAGAGCTACTTCCCGGGCGTTATCAATCTCCGGGGCGAGGTTGTTCCCGTTATGAGTTTGCGTATTCGCATGGGACTTCCCCAGGATGAAATGGGACATAAGACTAGGATTATAATTGTGAAGGTCACGGAAGGAAATATTGGGGTCCTGGTGGATGAGGTTATTAATGTGGTCACCGTTAGATCCGAGGATGTGGAAAAGGTTTCTCATGATGTGAAGAATGGTGTTCAGACATTTATTAGCGGGGTGGGAAAGGTGGAGAACGGACTAATTTCACTTCTGGATATATCTACTCTTATTGAAGAGGAAGCATAAGGGTTATTTGATAGCTGCCGGAATTCCGCCACATTACAGGTATCCGCAGATATCATCTGTAAAGGCTGAGAATCAGGGCTTCATCGGATTGTTGTGCTCCAGTGAAGCCCTGATAGATGCTATTATCGGATCAGGACATATTTATTTTTCTAAGTGGACTTAGCCGTCTGAGTAGAGATTTCCTTACTCTGCTAAAACATTTGTTCATGAATCACAATAGGAGGAGCGCATGAACGATTTCAATTTAGAAAATGTTAACAGTATGTATATTGACGTGTTGCGGGAAATAGGAAATATTGGTGCGGGAAATGCAGCCACTTCTCTTGCAACTATGTTAAACACAAAAGTTGATATGATGGTTCCTCGAGTTGAGTTATTGGGTTTTAATGAGATTGACGAGGTCATGGGCGGGGCGGAACAGGTCATGGCCGGGATTTATCTCCTTGTGAGGGGAGATATCACCGGAAGTATTATGTTTCTTTTGGAGCAGGAGTCTGCCCAGGCACTGGTGAAAAAGCTCATGGGTAATTATGGACAGGAGTCCACCGGCGAAATGAATGAGATGGAGAGGTCTACCTTGAAGGAGATCGGTAATATTATTACCGCATCCTATCTCAATTCCCTGTCTGCTATGACTAATATGAAGATTATTGCATCTATACCGGACTTGACCATTGATATGGCGGGGGCTATTCTCAGTGTTCCGGCCATCGAGTTTGGTATGTTGGGAGATAAGTTATTGATGATACAGACAACCTTTACGGATGAAAAAGAATTGCATGGATATTTCCTACTTGTACCGGATCTCCCCTCCTATGAAAAGCTGCTTCGTGCTCTTGGCGTAATTACGGATTAAAAGGATTAGAAAGAGACATCCGCCACAGAGCTTTGTAGCGGATATCTGTCTGTTTTGGAGTAATCTTATGGCTGTATTGATAAAAGTTGGAATGGCTGATTTAAAACTTTGTCCCAAGGGTCAGGGAATAACCACTCTGGGATTGGGTTCCTGTGTGGGAGTAGCCTTAAGGGATACTTTGACAAAGGACGGGGGTCTGGCCCATATTATGCTGCCGGACAGTAAGGCAATCAGCAGTAATCAGAATATCATGAAGTTTGCGGATACAGGGGTAAAGGAATTGGTCCGTCTCATGGAGGCAAAGGGTGCTAAAAGAACCAGGATGACGGCTAAGATTGCCGGTGGTGCCATGATGTTCGCTTTCCAGAACAATTCCTCACTTATGAATGTAGGTACCAGAAATGTGGAGGCCGTAAAGAAGATTCTGAAGGAAATGAAAATTCCGATTTTGGCTGAGGATACAGGGAAAAACTTTGGCCGTACAGTAGAATTTTTCCCGGAATCCGGTGAATACATTATTAAATCCGTGGGTAAACCTATTAGGTCGATATAAGAGGCAGTTTATTATGGGAGACGGACAGGATGAGAACAGCACACCGGTAGAAGGTGTTTCCGGAGAGGGTGAGATTGCAGAAATCACTGCTGTGAAGGAGAAGGAGCAGGAACCCGAGGAAGTACATTTGAAGACTAGGACCATACCCGCAGTTATTATGCTTATGGGGGGACTGGCCACTGCAATAATGTGTTTCATATGGAATTATCCGCCGGAAAGATCTTTGATTACCCTGCTTTGTTCCCTTATTCTTTTTCTGATTATTGGCGGTATTGCCAAAGCCCTTTTAGATAAAATCGTTATTAAGGTGGAGAAGCCGGAGAGCAGGGACGCGGTAATTGAACGAACTTCAGCCGGAGACGAAGGAGAGGTCGGACAGGATGGAACTGAGTCTGTCAAATCCTGATTATTGTGATGAATCCTTTTGCCGGTAATGACGGAGGATGATTCTCGCAAGCTGAAGTGAGTAAACGCATGGATGTGGGTACTGCTTATGGATGAAACGACGAGAAAAAAACTCTGGGATGAGTATATAAAGACAAGGTCTCCTCAGGCGCGGGAAAAGATTATCCTCGAATATGCGCCTTTAGTTAAGATTGTCGCCGGTAGGCTAAGCATGTACCTGGGATACAACGTAGAATACGATGATCTGGTGGGTTACGGTGTGTTTGGGCTTATCGATGCCATAGATAAGTTTGATTTGACAAAGGATGTTAAGTTTGAGACCTATGCTTCTCTGAGAATTAGGGGGGCTATTCTGGATCAGATCCGGAAAATGGATTGGATACCCCGTACTATTCGTCAGAGGCAAAAGAAAATTGACCTTGCTGTCAAGGAAGTGGAGGCGGAATCCGGAAAAACCGCTACAGATGTGGAGATTGCCAATAAGCTGGGGATTTCCGAGGATGAATATCTGGAGTGGCAGTCCCAAATGGCTGTCACCAATGTCATTTCTTTGAATGAATTTGCGGAACAGGGAACAGAGCTTCCTATTAAAGAGAGCTCCCAAGTGAAAATTTCCGGTCCCGAGGAGGTGATGGAAAGGGAGGAGCTAAAAAAGATGTTGGCTAAATCCCTGGAAATCCTTACGGATAAGGAAAGGAAGGTTATAGTCCTCTATTATTACGAGGAATTGACTTTGAAGGAGATCAGTGTGATTTTGGGTGTTTCGGAGTCCCGAATTTCCCAGCTTCATGTCAGGGCTCTTCAAAAGATGCGGGGCAAGCTTGGCCGTTATCTGGGAATTGTGACCGGACGAATGTAGCCGATGGAGGCTGTCCAAAGTGCCGGCTAGGCCGGAGATTTTGATTTTTGGGCGGTAAAGACACTAGCACATTATTCTAAGGGAGATTCGTATGGCAATTAATCCGATTTTGTTTAATGGAACCATTAATATGACACAGGATCTTTCCGCATTAAAGGCCCATAATGATAATCAAAGTACTGTGATGCATTCTCATCTGCAGACCAAGGTGGATCAGAAGGTTGAGGAGCATTTGACAAAGGTGCGTGATAGTGACAATGTGGAATATCATGAGAAGGGCTTTGATGCATCAGAAAAAGGGGATAATGAGTATCAGGGAGATGGCGGGAAAAGGCGCAGGAAGCAGGAGCGCGACCGCGTAGTTGTAAAGAATAAAGGTGGGTTTGATATATCGGTATGACAGTGATTGAGATTGTGCTCCTTGTAGCAGGAGCACTCATTTTTATAATGAGCTTTGTTATTCCCGAGCGCAAGGGATCCGCCCAGCAGGGTCAGGATAGGCTCATCGGTATGAAGGTGGATAGGATCCTGGAGGAAAAGGCAGAGGAGATTAAGAACAGGGTTAAGGCTGTGGACAGCGAGATCCGCGAAGAGGGTGAGCTCCAGGCCAAGCGCGAACTGGAACGGATTACCAATGAGAAGGTGATGGCTATTGATGATTATTCCCGGGTAGTATTGGAGGATATTGAGAAGAGCCATAAAGAGGTTATGTTCCTTTATGACATGCTGGAGAATAAGTCTACGGATTTGAAGAACACTATCCGAAAGGCTGATGTGGTGAAAAAGGACATACATGCAGAGGAAGGCTATGCCGCAGGCGGACCTATCTCCGGTATGGATAGGCTGCTTAGGAAATCTGCGGCAGAGGCTGCAAAAAATACCGAGCCGGAAAAGGCCAAGATTATCACGGAGGTGCATACGCCAGAGGATGTGAAGGAGGCTGTGTCCCGGCTGAATTCGGTTTCAGAGGCGGAGGTAGCGGCTTCTCACTTAAATATGCCAATCGAGCCGGAGCCTGTTCCCGTTCCGGCGGTGAATCTTGAGAAAGATGAGGATAATGCTATTCCTACGGAAGGGAATAACCGCAATGACAGGGTTCTTGAACTCCACTCTCTGGGCAAGTCTAATGTGGACATAGCAAAAGAGATGAATATGGGAGTAGGAGAGGTGAATCTCATTATTGATCTTTTCGAGGCCGTAGGCGGGGGTGGCGTGAAATGAATCTCAGACATTATTTAAGAGGCCTGGGAATCGGTATGATTGTCACCGCTGTCATTCTTTCTATATCTTTTTCCGGCAAGAGCCAGGCTTTGACGGATGATGAGATCCGTGAGCGGGCCATGGAGCTGGGCATGGTAGAGAAGAATGAGGTGCTCCTATCGGAGGCTGAAAAATTGGCAGAGGATGCCGCGACCAATGCAAGATCCACAAGAACGGATAGCGCTAATGCCGTGAAGGATTCCACTGAGGGATCTGACGCAAAGCCTACAGAGGAAGGCGCAGCAGGCAGTGGGGTCAATTATGGAGCGGATGAGGAATTGATGACGGAGCCCTCTCAGGGAGATATGGAGGGTAGTGGGGAAGGGACCGGGTCCCAGAATTCTGATACTAGCGGAGACACTGGTGCATCGGATTCCTCCAAGGGCTCGGATGAGGCATCTTCTTCTAAGAGTAAAGTTGATGCTGAAAGCTCTGACTCTAAGGGGGATTCTGATAAGTCCAAGGCGGAGGCGGACAAGGCTTCCTCCGATGAAACGGAGGAAACCGGGACTCCTGATATCTTAACAGTTACAGATGACAGTAAATCAGGAAAAGCAAGCTCTGCTACAGATGACAGTAAGTCCGGAAAAGCAGGCTCCACTACAGATGACAGTAAGACCGGAAAAGCAGGCTCCACTGCAGATGACAGTAAGACCGGAAAAGCGGGTTCCACTACAGATGATAGTAAGTCCGGAAAGATCGGCACCGCTTCAAATGACAGTGATACAGGAAAATCATCAGGAAGCGGCAGTTCAGGCTCTTCTGCCTCATCGACAGACTCATCTAGTTCAAGTGGCAGTAGCAAGACCGGCAATTCGGATAGCTCTGATTCAGAGGATGCAGTTTCTACTGCAGGTTCCTCCACTTCTTCCGGTTCCTCCGGGGCTAGAAAGGCGGGAACAATTACTATCCGGTCCGGGGCTGATTCCCTTACGGTAGCCAATGATTTAGAGAGTAAGGGCGTCATTGATAGTGCCGCAGCCTTTGATAGCTTTCTCTGTTCTAAGGGATATGACAGACGGCTCACAACAGGCACCTTTAGTATACCGGCAGGGGCTACCGACGAGGAAATAGCAAGAATTATTATGGGATATTAAATATTTCATGTGAATGTTTGGAGAGACAGCAGAGGGCAGATTGTTTTCCTTCTGCTGTTTTTCTATCGCAGAGCCGCGGAAGATGATATTTGTCGGCTAAAGCCGACCGGCCGCCCGTGGACGAGAGGGTGCGATTTGCATCTTCCCTCTCGATTGTAATCCCTGAGCCTGACCGGGTTGGATAGTTAACTGATGCCGGCCCGAATGCCGCTCCGGGTCTCGGGGGCCTGGTCGGGTATTTTTTGACCACAGGAAATGGAGGATAGGAGCTATGACAAAGCATGTGAAGGAGGTCATTGAACTCTTAAATCAGGAATACGGACTTTTTCAGGAGGCCACTCTGGACTATAAAGAGCCTCACGAGCTTTTGATTGCCACCATGCTCTCCGCCCAGTGCACGGATGAAAGGGTCAATATGGTGACTAAGGATCTCTTTCAGAAATATAGAAGTGTCCGGGATTTCGCAGAGGCTGATCTAGCCGAGCTGGAGGAGGCCATCCACTCCGTGGGCTTTTACCATGCCAAGGCCGTCCATATTATTGAATGCTGCAGGCGGCTGCATGAGGTCTATGGTGATACCGTCCCCTCTTCCATAGAGGATTTGACCACTCTTTCCGGAGTGGGCAGAAAGACGGCCAATGTGGTAAGAACTCATGTATTTCATGAGCCCTCTGTTGTAGTGGATACCCATGTGAAGAGGATTAGTAACCGGCTGGGGCTTACAAAAGAGACAGACCCTGTAAAGATAGAATTTGATCTCATGAAAAAGCTGCCCCGGGACCAGTGGTCTGCCATAAATCTGCAGTTAATTACCCTGGGAAGGACAATCTGCAAGTCCCGGGGTCCCAAATGCACGGAATGCTTTATGAAAAAGGTCTGCCCCACCGGCAAAAAGGTGTGAGCAGACCCTGTTTTTCAAATTGGGGTTTATGACAAATTCGTCTCAGTAGGGGCTAATTTTTTTCTGAGATAGAGGCTTCACGAAGACAGCAGATGGGATGGACAAACCTACGTTTTGCGCCTGTTGCGGCGGAGCGAAAAAAGGCAGGGATTCGGTTTGGAAGATGTCGGCTGACGCTGACCCGAATCCCTGTGCTAAGTTTCGCGAGTGAGAAATGATTATTTGAGTCCTGCAGAATGATTCTGCCCACATCAGCGGAGCTGCTGCAGTTCCTGCTCATATTCCTGCAGGATTTCCCTGAATACATCGGGATTCTGGTAAATATAGATAATGCTTTGAACGGTCATGACAGTGACAATGCACAGCCCGATAGAGCCGATTATGAGTCCTGTAAGGGCTCTGCCGTTCATTCTGCCGGTACCCCTGGAAAGCAGGGCAAAAATAATGGCAAGGGGACCGCATATAAAGGAGGGTATAACAAAGGCGGCGGAGAGAATGGATACAATACCCAGAATAAAGGATGCCAGTGCTAAAGCCTCTCCCTTAGGTTTTTCTATAGGTTGATAGTAATAGTTCTCATTCATCTGTCCAAGCTCTCCTTTCGCCTATTCAAACTCAATTATTTCTTTTGATGGGCCAGGATATAGCCGATGGTTCCCGGAGCAAATTCTTCCCTGCCTTCGCCTCTTTTGTCGGGGCGGTTTCGCCTGTCATTTCCCCCACCCCTTCTGTCGGAGGAATCCTTTCTGTTCCTGTCATCTCTTCTTGAAGAACTATTCCTTGTCCTTGTGCTTTTCCTGTCACCCTGAACCTGGGACCCGCCCTGGCCGGAGCTCTCCTGTTTTCCTGCCCCTTCCTGCTTCATGGAGAGGGAAATTCTGCCCTTTTCCATATCTACAGACAGAACCCTCACCTCTACGATATCCCCTACGGATACGGCCTCCAGGGGGTGGGAGATGAAGCGGTCACACATTTCGGAAATATGGACCAGTCCGTCCTGGTGTACGCCAATATCTACAAAGGCGCCAAAGTCGATGACATTTCTGACTGTGCCCTTTAGAACCATGCCGGGTTTCAGATCAGCCATGGAAAGGACATCGGACCGGAGGATGGGCTTTGGCATATCCTCTCTGGGATCCCGTCCGGGCTTTTCCAGCTCCTTCAGAATATCCACCAGGGTTATTTCACCAATTCCCAGCTCCTCTGCAAGGGATGCCTTATCCGTGAGAGAGATTTCAAAGCTCTTAATGGCCTTTTCATCCTTGATTTCACAGCCGATTTTTTCCAGCAGCTTCTTAGCCGCGCTGTAGGATTCCGGATGGACCTGGGTTCCGTCTAGGGGCTCGCTGCCCCCGGTAATCCGAAGGAAACCGGCACATTGCTGGAAAGCCTTGGGTCCCAGCTTTGGAACCTTCTTCAAATCATTCCGGTTAGTGAACCTGCCGTTCTTTTCCCGATAATCTACAATATTCTTGGCTAAAGTATTACTAATACCGGAGATATACTTAAGCAGGGCGGCAGAGGCGGTATTTAGATCCACACCTACCTCATTAACGGCGTTTTCAACTACGCCGTTTAGGGCCTCACCTAGCTTTTTCTGATCCATATCATGCTGGTACTGACCCACACCTATGGATTTGGGGTCAATCTTCACTAGCTCCGCCAGTGGATCCTGGACCCTTCGGGCGATGGAGGCGGCACTTCTCTGCCCCACATCGAAGTTGGGGAATTCCTCGCTTGCCAGGGCGCTGGCGGAATAGACAGAGGCTCCGGCTTCATTTGTGATTACATATTGTACATGATAGTCAGGTATCTCATGTAGAAACTCGGAAATGACCTGTTCAGACTCCCTGGAGGCAGTCCCGTTGCCCACAGATATCAAGGTCACATGGTATTTCTCGATGAGATTCTTCAGGATTTTCTTGGACTCAGCCACTTTATTCTGTGGCTCTGTGGGATAGATAACAATGGTGTCCAAAACCTTTCCGGTAGGATCCACTACTGCAAGCTTGCAGCCTGTCCGGAAGGCCGGATCCCAGCCCAAGACGGTCTGTCCTGCAATAGGGGGCTGCAAAAGGAGCTGCTTCAGGTTCTTTCCGAAGACATCAATGGCTCCGTCCTCCGCCTTCTCTGTGAGGTCATGGCGAATCTCCCGCTCTATGGCAGGGGAAATGAGGCGGCTGTAGGCGTCTGCAATGGCTTCCTTTATACAGGGCGTGGTGAAAGGATTATCGTTGATAAGGGTTTTCTTCTCCAGATAACGGAGAATGCGTTCCTCAGGGGCATCGGTCTTTACCGTTAGGATTTTCTCCTTTTCCCCTCTATTTAGGGCCAGAACTCTATGACCGGCAATTTTCTCTACCGGCTCTTGATATTCATAATAATTTTCATATACGGATTTGACCTCAGGATCCTTAGCGGTGGAGAGGATTTTTCCCTCCTCTATTGTGATATCCCGGATATAGGTGCGGTGGTCCGGATCATCAGAAATCATTTCTGCAATAATGTCCTTGGCGCCGGAAATGGCAGCAGAGACATCAGCAACCTCTTTTTCAGCCGCTTTCACCTTGTCTTCCTTGCTGTCGGAGGCGGGAGTAATGATACCCGTCACGTATTTCTCTGCTTCCTTCTCTATGGGCTCTGCCGCATTCTGGGCTAGAATATATTCTGCAAGGGGCTGAAGTCCCCTTAATTTCGCCGCAGATGCGCGGGTTTTCTTTTTCTGCTTGTAAGGACGGTAGAGGTCCTCCACGGTAACTAGCTTTTCAGCCGCTTCAATCTTTTGTCGGAGTTCATCTGTGAGCTTACCCTGTTCGTCGATGGCAGAGAGAACTGTCTGTTTCTTCTCCTCCAGATTTCTCAAATAGGTCAGTCTTTCAAACAAGTTCCGGAGCTGCTCATCATTGAGGGAACCTGTGGCTTCCTTTCGATATCGGGATATAAAAGGAATGGTATTTCCTTCGTCAATGAGTTTTACGGCCGCTTCTGTCTGCCAAGGGGCCACACTTAACTCTTCCGCTAGTTTTTGATTGATAATCATAAAATCCTCCAAACCAATCTTTTTAATTGATGAAAGTGTATTTTAACATTTTCTGAAATTTTCTTCAATGCATTTGATTGCCCACAGGACCGGCTCCGCCATAGGCCTGTTATTTCTGTATGTTTTTCCAGCCCTAATGGAAGGGGCCTCTTCTTCCTGTCATTCATGATTTGTTTTTGATAAAAATTTTAGTGGCGGTTTCCGGACTTTTCCGGTATTATATATAAAGTGTTTTCGTGGGGCGGCTTTTGGCTCTACCGTCCGGGGGAGGGGATTTCCCTCCTACATATTTTGAAGCATCTAATGATGAGAATAGGAGGATTAGAATGAGTAAATATGAATGCGATCCCTGTGGATATATCTATGATCCCGCTGTGGGAGATCCCGATAACGGTGTAGCTGCCGGAACTGCCTTTGAAGATCTGCCGGATGATTGGGTCTGCCCTATCTGTGGTGCCGGCAAGGACGCTTTTAATAAGGTTGGATAAAGGATATTTTTTCTGAAGGTCAGATTTATATGTAGGGATTATCTTCTGCAGGGCAGAAATTCATAAGGAATTTCCGCCCTGCGGAGTTAAAGGCTGAACCATTTCCAAATCGCGAATGGAAGGCTGCCGGACTAGACCATTCATGACAGAATTCTAAAGGTGGATTGTTTCCATTTGATTGGCAGGACAGCTGTTGAGAAAGGGTATGAAGACGGAAGAATTGCGCTCCGTATTCTACAAGGGGCAGAAAATCACCTATGTGCTGCGGAGAAAAAAAGTAAAGAATGTAAATCTCCGTATTTCCAGGGATGGCAGTGTTTCGGTTTCCGCCTCCCCCAGGGTGTCTATCTCCTTTATTGAATCTTTTGTTGAGGAAAGGGCGGCTTTTATCCTGAAGACGCAGGAAGAGTTTGCCAGGAAAGCAGATTTTTCCGTGGGTCCGGACCAATATGAGACCGGGGAGATCCTTAGGATTCTGGGTTATGCCGTGCCTTTAGAGATTCTTGAAGGCAGTAGGGAATCCATTGACCTCATGCCCATAGGGGGAAGTGGGGATTTACAGGGGCGTTCCTTAGCTCATTTAGAGAATACCGTGGATTTGCAGGGTTATCATCTGGTTCTGACCTTACGCAATCCGGCTCATTTACAGAAGAAGCGCCATATGGTGGATGAGTGGATGAAGGGCCTGGTTTCCGGCCTGTTTCTGAGACTTATGGAAAAGGGATATAGGGCCTATACCTGTTATGGGGTACCCTTTCCGGAGTTAAGGATAAAGACCATGACCTCCCGATGGGGTTCCTGTCAGCCCAGGAGAAAGGTCATCACCCTTAATAATCAATTGATCCATTATCCCCTTGCCGCCATTGAGTATGTGGTTTGGCATGAATATGCCCATTTCATTGAGGCCAACCACTCCAAGGCCTTCTATGCGGTATTGGAAAAGCAGATGCCTGACTGGCGGGACAGAAAGGCCTTATTAAATCCTTTAAAGGAGTGAATTTATAATATTTTCATATGCGCCGGTGTCGGAACTGGCAGACGAGCAGGATTTAGGTTCCTGTGCTCCCTGAGCGTGTGGGTTCAAGTCCCATCCGGCGCACTTCAATTGGTTATTGTCCCTGTTGTGGATTTTTACAGCCGTCGTGGTGGAATCGATTTTGGCGTTTTCCTGCGTACGACTGTTTTTTTATATATACTGAACGGCATGTCCGGAAGGGGGAATCTATGTATTTTAGTAATAAAAAGCATCTGCTTTCCTATTCTATCCTGGCTACTTCCATTATCCGGCTTTTGGGGTCTTTCATTGAGGCCGTTTCCAGAATACTTATCCGCAAGAGCATGGAGTCCGCGCCGGATATGGCGGACGAGGTCCTCTGGCAGATCCAGCTGGGTTCATCTGTCCTGCAGCTGCTGCTCATTTGTGGCGTTTTCTATATAGCCTACAAGAAGCTTTATCGCTACAAGAGTCTAGTGGATGAGGACGATAGGCTGGAAATGGGCCGGCTGCAGCAGGAGATGCTGGGGAAAAACCTTTCCTCCCTTTCTGCGGATGCCATTGGGCAGTTATTGCAGCTCTGGGCAGTCATCCTAATTGGGGCCGAGACGGTATACAATGTGTCCTCTATGATTTACCGGAATTTCGTAATGGAGCTCATGAGTGTGACGGAGGCGGATGCGAATTTTGTGTCCCTATATAATCTGACCCATGGCTTTAAATATTTGGAAATGCTGACGGCCATATTGCTGGGGGTAGTTGTGACAGGCATCTTTCTAAAGGATATCCTCCTAAAGCTGGTGGCCAGTCTGATTGCATTGGCTTTCCTCCTATCCTTTGGAATTTTCCGGATGCAGACGGTGTCCTTTCTGGGGCGGGAAGTGGGTATTGTCTGGACTTCCGTGATTTTTCACCTGACGGAGCTTTTTGGACTCTTACTTTTCTCCATCTATCTCTCCCGCAGGTATAAGGGACTTTAGCTGACATGACCCGAATCCTGTTCCGGGACTCGGGAGGGGCTTGAATATTTGTTGCTGGCAAGGATGTTTTTTTTAGAAAAGGAGTAATGACGTGAGGAAGGAATTGGAAATTGCAGGTATTAGAGTCGGATGCGGCCAAAAGGTTCAGACCTACGTAAGGGTGCCTGATACCGATTTGTGCTTTCCCTGTACCTTCATTAATGGAAAGGAGGACGGAAAGATTATTCTGGCCTCTGCCGGGATTCACGGCTGTGAATATCCCGGAGTAATGGCTGTTATGGAGCTGGGGCGGGAGATTGACCCTGAGCATGTGTCAGGAGCCATTATTCTGATACATGAGGTTAATATGTCCAGTTTTCTCAAGCGTCAGCCCTATGTCATGGCGGCGGATGAAGAGAGGAAGAATTTGAATAGAATTTTCCCGACGGACGGGTCCGGAACCCTGGCCGACAGGCTGTGCTGCTTTCTCTCGGAGGAATTTATTCCGGGAATAGATTTCCATGTGGATTTACACAGCGGGGATATGGTGGAGGAGCTGGAAGGCTGTGTTATTGTGGCCAACACTCCAGATGAAGAGCAAAAGGCCTCTTTAATAGAAATCGCAAAGCATACCCGTTTCCACTTGAGGATGAACTCGGGAGGGCGCAGGGAATTCTATAATTCCTCGGCAATTCACTATGGAAAGCCGGCCCTTCTCTTTGAGAGGGGGCATTCGGGCTATTGCAGGAGGGCGGATGTGGATGATGATAAGGCGGATCTCTTGAGCGTCATGTCATGTCTGGGCATCCTGCCGGGAGAGCCGGAGGAAAATCCGGATCAGGTCTTCTTTTGGAGGCATGAGTGGACCCAGGCTCAGGAGGGGGATAATGGAATCCTGCTTCCCTTTGTGAAATTGGGGGATGAGATTCAGGAAGGGCAGAAGCTCTTTGAGATCCGGGATATGTTTGGTGAGCTTATCCGCACAGTTCATGCTAAGCATGACGGACATGTATTTATAATATCCCACACCTTGTCCGTGACAGAGGGGGATGACCTCATTGCCTACGGACAGGTCTAATCCCTGCCGGCAGGCAGACGACCAGTCACAATAATATTAGCAGGGCTCCCAGGATTAGAAGGATTCCCACACAGGTCATCATTAGAGCAAAGGAAAAATTCATGAGGACAGGCCGGAAGGCTTCTGTATTATCTTTCAGAAGTGCCTTCATATGGTCTGTCCTATTTCTTTTCTCACCCATAACCGGCCGCTCTCTTACGGCGGTGGTACGGAGCAGGACTATAATTGCATCCGGAAGGATGCATATGAATTTCGTGAAGGCGGAGGCAATTGTGAGAAGGAATGTAAGGTGGGTTATTCTATCCAGAAATTTGGCCAGGGACACACCTATAATGAAAAGAAACTGTCCGCAATAGGAGAGAAGCTTTTGCCCTTCAAATCTGCGGGCAAGTCCGGAGAGGGAGGGGGGCAGGGCGTCTGAAAGGCCGGTGCAATAGACAGAGCCCCCTTTGCCGGTAGACTGCGTCCCTTTCATGAAAAGCCCCCTCACAATTAGGAGATAGATTAGGCCTCCAATTGTAAGGGATATGAGGCCTCCCTTCAAATTATTCCAGGTAAAGGGGGAGAATTCCCCTATGGCAGGGCTTCCGCTCATATAGGCTCCTATGGTTTTGGCCGCAAAGGGTGTGCCCAGAATGAAAACAAGGAGGGCCGGCAGGCCAATAACCGTGCCGCTGATTCTATTCATATAGGAGGGGGCGGAGTCAAAGGAGGCCTGCCTTTCCTGACTGGAATTCCTTTCCACAAAGATGCAAATGAAGAGCTTTAGCATATAGGCAAAGGTTATGCCGCCTGAAATGAGAAAAATCCATTCGGCCCCTTTCAGGATAAGGGAATAATTCCCCCATACCTCTGCCGCCTCCACCAGGCCCTCGTGGAGCAGGGTTTTGGACAGGTAGCCGTTGAAGGCGGGGACGCCGCTGATTCCCAGGGCGGCTATGGCAAAGGAGAGCTTGAAAAGAGGCTTTCCCTTTCTGCCATAGCCCCAGATATCATTCAGATTTAGCCGGTGCAGATTCATGACTACCACCCCGGATGCCAGGAAGAGCACTAGCTTAATGATTGAGTGATTCAGCATATGGAGCATGGCCCCGGACAGGGTCATGAAGGCGGCCTCGCTTTCTCCCCGGGACAAAAGCAGTTCATACATGGAGATGCCGGTTAGAATGAAGCCGATTTGGGACATGGAGGAACAGGCCAGGGTCCTTTTCAGATTGCAGGAGAAAAGGGCCAAAAGAGCCCCCAGGGCCATGGTAATGACTCCCAGGACAGCTATGACGGCTCCAAAGACCGGACAGGCTGCCAGGGGATAGAGGGCGGTCATGAGAATTCCATAGATTCCCACCTTTGTCAGAATTCCCGACAGGAGGGCGGAGGCAGGAGAGGGGGCAACCGGATGGGCCTCCGGCAGCCATATATGAAGGGGAAACATACCGGCCTTTGCCCCAAAGCCCAGAAGAATACAGATTCCCGCTGCCAGAGTCCGGCCCCCGGGAGGGGAGGCCTGCAGTATTTGATGGAGTTCCCCGTAGTCTAGGGTTCCCGTGTCCGAGACAAGGAGAATAAGGCCCATGAAAAGGACCAGGCCTCCTATAATGGCAATGAAGAGATAGGTATAGCCTGCCCGGACAGCCCCCGGTGTCTCCTCATGGATGACCCAGGTAAAGGAGCTAAAGGATAGGATCTCAAAAAAGAGAAAGGTGGCCATATAATTAGAGGACAGCATGACCCCTTCCGTGGCACCCAGGGTGATGAGGACAAATAGAATATAGCGGTTTAACCCTTTCTCCTCATGCCGGAAGTATTCCAGGGAAAATAGACTGGTGCAGAGCCACATAAATGAGGCCACCAGGGCATAGACTGCGCGGAAACCGTCCGTCTGCAGGCTCAAACCTCCGGGAAAGAGGCTGGGCAGGGAGAGGCTGTGGTCCCCCTGAAAGAGAAAGAGGGTCAGGACAAACTCTAGGGCTGTGACAAGAACCCCGGCCCTGCAGGAGGACATGGGGTTTTTTCTGCCAAGCGCATAGCAAATAGGGGCTGAAGCAAAGGGGATTATAAGAATTAAGGCAATTAACATTTCCTTTTCCTTTCGGTGCAGGTCCTTCCTTGGTAAGAGTCTTTAATTAGGCGGAGCTTCATGTCAGCAGGGATATTCTATGCTTTGTGAAAGAAGGTCGTTTATAGCGCCCCATGGGCTATGTCCGTGAGGTAGGGCATAATGGTCCGGGGAAAGAGTCCCAAAAAGATATTTAAGGCCGCAAAAACCAGAATAGGTATCAGCATGGCCTTTTGAGGCTTTTCTACCTCCTGCCCACAAAAATGATCCTTATCCAGGGGAGGGAAGAAAGCGCGTAAGGATACCGTCAGGGTATAGATAGCGCAGAGAAAGGCGGTAAGAATAAGGGCTGCCGCCCCAAGTACCGGCAGGGTGCCGCCGGCCTCCGCCCCGGCCGTGAGTAGAGCCCATTTAGAAACAAAGCCGCAGAAGCCCGGAATTCCAATTAGGGACAGGGCGCCTATTGTATAGACCGCAAAGGTCAGGGGAAGCCTGCGGCCCACCCCGTTAATTTCATAGATATACTCCTTTCCTGTGCAATGCATGAAAATGCCGGCACAGAGAAAGAGGGACATCTTGATGATTCCATGGAAAACTAGGTGGGACAGACCTCCTAACAGTCCCCCCTCTGTCATGAGGCTTATACCGAATAGCATATAGGACAGGTTACTAACCGTGGAATAGGCCAGCCTCCGCTTGAAATGTCTTTCCTTCACAGCCATGACTGCCGCCCAGACCATGGTAAAAATGGAGAATAGAAGGGCGGTTGTCTGGGAAGTGCTTCCTTTCAGCAAATCCGGGCCAAAAGAGTAATAGGTGAGCCGCATTACGGCAAATACCCCGGAATTCACCACGGCCACAGCATGGAGCAGGGCCGTGACCGGGGTAGGGGCGGCAGAAGCCCTGGGCAGCCAGGCCGACAGGGGGAATACCGCCGCTTTTACTCCAAAGCCAAAAAAGCTGAATAGATAGAGCAAATCAATGATTTCCCTGGACAGAAATACCGGCAGCTCGCTCTGAAAGAGGCCTCCGTAGAGGAAGTCCCCTCCCCCGCTGAGGAAGGTGAGAAAGGTGGCGGGTATGAAGGCCAGGGCCGCGCCTCCAATGAGGTAGGCGGCATATACCCTGCCCGCGTACAGGCTTTCATGATCCTCATAGTAGGAAATGAGGGGGATGGTGGAAAGAGTCAGCATTTCAAAAAAGAGATAGAGAGTAATGAGATTGGCGGAAAAGGCCAGTCCCATGGTGATTCCGTAGGAGGCCAGATAAAAGGAGAAAAAGCGTTTATTTCTCCTGTCCTCACCCATATAGGAAAAGGCGTAGAGAAGGGCGAGGGGCCACATAAGGGAAATCATGCCGGAAAAGAGGGCCGACAGGCCGTCAATCCGGAAGCTTATGGAGAAATCCTGAACCAGGCTGAAAAGGGTATAGGAACCCCTTTGGCCGGAAAGGAGCAGGTACCATACCACGAGACTATTAATGCAGGCAATGACTTCTACATAGCGATTGATAGCCTTTTGGGGGAGGGGGGACCTGATGAGCAGGGCAGTAGCTCCCACCAGGGGCAGAATTATTGGAATTATTAGGAGAAAGGGGAAACTCATGCTTTCATTCCCTCCTTAAAAGCAGGCTGCCAGAAAACCGGACAGATTCTCTGCTATCACATTTCCAAAGAGTCCTATGCAGAGTGAAAGGATGCATAGGACAATCATAGGGGCGCACATCCGGATAGAAGGATCTTTTGCCTGCCCTTCCCCCTGCCCGGAAGGATTATCTGTATGGACCCCGATTTCCTTATGCTCCGAAAAGTCCTGTCCCGGGAAAAAGGCATTGATGACCGGGGGGAAGAGGTAGCCTGCCGTCAGAAGGGCGGATACCAAAAGGATAATGGGAGGCAGGTAGGCAAAGACCCCCATTCCGTCCCCAATGGCCGCAGAGGACAGGAACCACTTACTGACAAATCCCCCCATGGGAGGAATTCCCACTAGGGACAGGGAGGATAGAAAGAAGCACCACATGGTGATGGGCATACTGCGGCCCAGGCCCTTCAAATCCGGCACCATCCTCTTTCCCAGTTTCACAATGAAGACACCGGCCGTCAGGAAGAGGCAGCCCTTGGCGGCCATATGGGAAAGCAGGTGGAGAAGCCCCCCTATGGCCCCTTCTTCAGAAAGAAGGGAGAGGCCCAGCATAATATAGGAAATCTGACTGACCGAGGAATAGGCCAGTCTTTTCTTCAGATTCTTTTCCTGGAAAGCCATCATGGAGCCCATGAAGATAGTCACCATAGCTAGGCAGAGCCAGGTATATTGTACCCAGCTGCCCCTTATAATATCTGTGCCGGAAGAGAAAAAGACAAAGCGGATGACGGCCAGAATTCCCGCCTTGGCAATGATACCGGACAGGAGGGAAGAGGCCGGGGCCGGGGCAATGGGATGGGCCGTAGGCAGCCAGCCGTGCATGGGATAGAGGCCGGCCTTGGTGCCGAAGCCAAGGATTCCGATGAAAATAAAGATACAGAGAAGACCCTCATTTCCTGCCACCTTTTGGGGATCCAGAAAGCCTCCGGGCCTAAAGGAGCAGTCCTCCATGCCATAGAAATAGAGAAAGAAAATACCCAGGATTCCCATGAGGGCCCCCGCTATGGAATAGAAGAGGTATTTGAGCCCCGCGGCTATGGCCTCCTTTGACCTTTCGTGCAGGACAAGGGGCACCGTGGAGAGGGTGGCAAACTCAAAGGACAGGTAAAGGCTAATCATATTCCTAGAGGCCGAAAGACTGATCATGGCGCCCAGGGAGATTAGGTAGAAGGCGAAGAATAGGGTCTCATCCTCTTCGGCCTCCATATATTCAAAGGCATAGAAGAGCACGGCCGTATAGAGGATAAGGACGGCAGAGAGAAAAAAGCGGCCAAGGCCGTCAAAGCCAAAACTGAGAGTTACCCTGGAGCTAAAGGTCAGGGGGCTAATAGGGGATGAAAGAATTGCAGACAAAATAGCCAGACTATCTGTCACAAGGAGGGCGGCGGCATAGCTTATCCGTTTTCCCTTCTTGGAGAGCCTGGACAGGGATATGATTATCCCCATAATCATGGGAAATAGTATGGCAATGAGAATGAGCATTATCTTTCATTCCTCCTTTTGGTGAAATCGTTTCTAGAAACCCTTCAATCCTATATTTATAAGATCGGCGATTCCCTGGGAATAGAGGCCCAGGAAGATATTTAGGAGAATTAGGATTGTAGCGGGCACTATATAGTCTGGGGCCGCGGAGCGCCCTTTCTGCCCCTTGTCTGCTTTTGACAGGGGCAGCGGGGCCATTTCTTCACTTGAATCTGCCGCAGGGGCTTCCGGTATTGCCGGGTTTTCAGAGCCCGCAGGAGAAAGAGCCCCCGGAGCCTGACCGTTTTCCCCGGGTTCTTTCTCCCCAAGGGCCTGTCTGTCAAATGAGGAATTGTAGATCCGGATATCGGTCCTAATAAAGTAGAGAGTATTAAGCAGAGAGCTTATGGACAGCATCAGCATGGTTAAAAGCCATTTCAGATTGCTGCCGGAATATAAGGCGGTATAGGCAAAGAGGAGCTTGGAGGAAAAGCCTGCCAGGCCCGGGATACCTATCATGGAAAAGGATGCCATCAGGAAAAAGAAACCTGCACTCTTATTGCGGAGCCCGCTGCCCGTTAGGTTCTTGAAGAGGAGGCTGTTGCCTGAGGCCTCCGCAAGCCTGGGGGCGGACAGGAAAAGCAGGGACTTGGTCAGGCCGTGGGCCATTATATGGAAGATGGCCGCCGTATAGCCCGCACTGCCCCCGATACCGATTCCCACGTAAATATAGCCGATCTGGGCGGCAGAGGAGAAGGCCACCATCCGGTCCAGATTATTCTCTCTAATAGCGGATACAGAACCAAAGAAAATGCCGCAAAGACCCAATACGAACAGAATATTTCTAAGGGGCATCCTTTCAAAAACCTCAATCCCTATGCCCCGGTAGAATATCTTGAAAAGCAGAAATATATAGGCCTTTGAAACCAGGGAGGACAGGATGGAGGCAGAGCCGGGCGTAGACCAGCCATAGGTGTCCGGCATCCAGAAATGAAAAGGAAAGAGGCCGCTTTTGATGGAAAGCCCTATGGTAAGGAAGGTCAGGGACAGGGTCAGAACCATCATTTCATGGGGATCTCCGGATATTTGGCCTATGGTGTCCCCCATGGGGACCAGAAGGAGATGGCCCGTGATATCGTAGAGAAAGGATACACCCAATAGGAAGAGGCCGGAGCCCAATAGGTTCAGGATCATATAGCGGACGGCGGCCAGGGTGGTGCGGCCGATTTCCCGCACAATCAGGATGCCGCAGCTAGTCAGGGTCAGAATTTCCAGGAAGACATAGCCTGTAAATATATCATTGGTCCAGGCCAGGGCCATTAGGGCCGCTGTCAGGAGGTGGATTAGGGAAAAATAGAGATTGTGCTTACTCTCGTCAATGTCCTCATCCAGGAAATGCCAGCCCCCTATACAGGAGCAGAAGAGTACCAGGAGGAAGAAAAGGGCCATCATGGACTCCAAAACTCCGGCCCTCAGCTCATTTCCCCAGGGAGCGGGGAATTCCCCCAGCACATAGGTAAAGGGTCCCGTTTGAAGGGTATAGAAAAAAACCGAGGCCGAGAGGGCCATCAGCAAAACCTGTAATACCGCCGTATAATATTTGGCCGCCTTATTGCTAAGCCTGGTACAGAGAACCCCTGAGAACAGGCTTAATAAAACCGTGAAAAGCGGAAAATTATGGATTACGTTCACTTATCTGTCCTCTGCCTGATGCCTGGAAAGAAGGTAAATATCGTCTAGAATCAAGGTATGATAGCGCTTGTAGAGCCTGATAGTCAGGGATAGCATGAGGGCCGTGACGGACACGGAGACCACAATTCCCGTAAGCACCAGGCCGGAAGGCACAGGATTAATATAGGCCTCTGTCTTCTGTATGCCATCGATGATAATAGGGGCCTTTCTGCCCCGGATATAGCCTGTGGATGCCAGAAAGAGAAAGGTCCCGGTATCCATAATATTCATACCGATAATCTTTTTAATGAGATTTTTCTGAAAAAGGACCATAGTGAAGCCAATACCAAAGAGGATTATGGCCACGGCCTCTTCATAATTAATGAAAAGCGTCTCCATCATGGTTCGATCTTACCTCCGATACTGCCCCGTCGAAAGAGGCTGTAGAAACCAAACATGGTGCAGGCCACCACGATTCCCACGGCTATATCCAGGGGAAGGATGAGGCCTCCGGACAACAGGGCTCCCGGGGTCCCCTTGGGTATATGGTTTTCCAGTCCATTGGCCCCCATGAAAAAGACATAGCCCTTGGCAAAATTATAGAAGGCGAGACTTAGGAAAACCAGGTTAAAAAAGAGCTTTCTGGTAAAGAACTTGTCGACCCTGGCCATGCCGAAGGAGGCCGCGAAGATGATGAGGCCGGTGCCCATAATGGCCCCTCCGGAAAAGCCCCCGCCCGGGGAATTCTGGCCGTTTAGAAGCACATAGATTCCGAAAAGAAAAATCCAGCTGCCCAGGAGGGCTCCTGACTCCTGCAAAATGGTATCCTTAGACAGGTCAAAGTATTCATCCCCTATAAGGGACCGGAAGTCATCCACCGGGGAGTGCATATTCCTATAGTCCTGTCTTAATAGAATCATGGCGCAGACAAAGGCGGTAAAGAGGACGTGGGATTCTCCCAGGGTATCGAAGGCCCGGTAGTCCAGAATCATGCCGGATACGATATTGACGGCCCCGGTTTCCTCCAGGCCCTTTTCCACATAACGGGTTACCACCTCCAGGGTGCGGGGGTTCTCCTGACCGTAATTAGGCAGGTTTCCAATGAGGAAAAGGAGGACTCCAATCATTCCGATACAGGACAGGACGGCAATGACAATATAGGCAATGTGAAAGCCCCTGCTCTCTGCCCGGACAAGTCTCTTTATCCAGGCTTTATTCTCTATTTCCAGGGCCTTCTGCCGGTTTTTCTCCTTTATCTTTTCCCGGCTCAGGTCCGGTATCTCCCGGGGGGCAGGCAGGTCGTCTAGAACCTCTCCGTCTCCCAGCAGCCATTTCTTCCAATTATTCAGCATTCTTATCCGCCTCATTTCAGACTATCTCATCTATATCCGCCCGGGATGGGGGCCGGGTCATTTAGGGGCATCTTCATCCTCCGTATTCTCCGCCCGCAGTCTTTTCAGGGTCATGAGGAAGAGGACTCCGCTGACCCCCGCCCCTACAGCGGCTTCCGTAATGGCCAGATCCGGGGATTCCATCAAAAGCCAAATCAGGGACATGATGGAGCTATAGGAGATAAAGATAATAACCGCCTGCAGCAGGGTCCGGGTTAGATTAACGGCAATGGCGCAGCCTATTAAGAGTAAGAGGAGGGTTATTTTGAAGATTTCTATCATATCCATGGTTTTAGTCCTTCTGCCGGCAGGCCCTATCTGCTGATTCCTCGGGAATATCCTTTCTCTTTATGGAACTGTAAATATCCTTATTGGTATAGAACTCCATCTGACTAATAAAATGGGTGCTGACCGGGGAGGAGCACCAGAAAAAGAGACAAATGAGGGAGAGCTTTAATATATGGTTTAGGGAAGGGGCACTGATGGCCATAGATAAAAGGAGAAAGAACAGGCCCATGGTATCCCCGATTCCCGCCGCATGTATTCGGTTTAGAATGAAGTGGAACCGGTAAACTCCCAGTACTGCCGTGGTGAAGGAAAGGAGGGAGAGCAGGAGGAATATTGCTGTGAATGCAAAGCGGATCCAGGCAACTGTCATTGGCCCCACCGCCTTTCCTCTCCCCCATCCCCTTGGGACGGTTGGGCTGAGCCCGATAGGGGGGACATAGGCCCATCAGGGAGTGGCCCGCCTTGGGACTCCTTCCCGGCCTCCCTAAGGACCCGGGAATCATTCATTATCCCCTCATTACTGAAATCGTTCCCTGCCGTATCCTCCGGCTGAAAAGCCTGCCTGTCCGGATTCTTGGGAATAGAGGAGCGGGCATAGATAAGGACCGTGACAAAGCTTATCAAGGCATAGATTACCGCAATATCTGTCAAATAGGATTCATTAAATAGACAGGACAGCACCGCAATGGATGCGATAACCATGGTGCCAATCATATTAATGGACAGAATGCGGTCGCATATTCTAGGCCCAATGGCGGAACGGATGAGCATGAGTCCGATAAGAAGGGCAAACCAGACCAGGGCCCCGCCGTATAGGATTTGATAGGCATTCTCTAGGGTCATTGCAGCCTCCGTAATAATCTAATAAAAGAAGAATCCTCTAAACCCTCCGCGTATTCCGGGCGGAGACAGGAAATGAGAAAATGATCCCCTTCCAGGGCCACCGTATAGGTGCCCGGGGTTAGAGTGATAGAGTTAGCCAAAATGGTATTTAGGAGTCTGTCCTCAAGGCCGGACCGGAATTCATAGAATACGGCATTGGCCCCCTGGCCGCGCAGAATTATGGCGGCCACGGAAGTGGAAGACTTCAGGATTTCCAGGATGAGATTCAATATATAGAGGATAATGAGCGGCAAATGCAGGAGAAGCCACCGCTCCCGCCTCCAGGAGTAAGAGAAGACGCGGCATAGAAAGATATAGAGAAGAAGGGAAATGACGATTCCGAATATAAGGATCTCACTGGTGATGCTTCCATTTAGAATTATCCAGATAATTAGAAATAGAATTGTCATGCCCGGCACCTCTCTGTGATAGAGTAATTATAAGGATTATAGCACCCTTGTCAATTCTTATTCAAAATAAAAAGGGAAATTCTGTATTTTCCGGTCCGGGGGCAGATAGGGTTTTTTTGTCTATTTTGGCTTTAAGCATAGAAGTCAGATTCATTTTATGGTATCTTAGAAAATAGTCTTTGAAATATAGGCATCCTTATGGAGGGATACGAGATGAATAGAAAAAAATGGTATGAATGGATTATGCTGCTGGTTTATATCCTGCTCCTGGCGCTTTGCGTCTATTTGACTATAACGGGAGAGGGGACCCTGAGCATTTCTACGATTGCTGTAAATGCGGGAATGTTCCTATTAGTGGGAATTATTCTCCTTTCCTGTGAAAGGAGAAGCTTTCGCCCCATATCTAGGATGACGGATGATTTGATAGGGGTCACGGAAAAGATCCGGCAGGATGCCATGCATGCCCACCGCTATCTCTATGAAGAATACAAGGAGAAGAAGGAGGAGCTTTTCACGGGAGGCATTTTGAGGAAGCGCTATCAGGACTATCAATATGAGATGGATCGGATTGCCCGCTCCACATCGCCCTATTACCGCTGTGATATTGAGGATTATATTAGTGAAGAGCTGGTGGATCATGTGATTCACAGGGATATTCTGAATCAGGTGGCGGGTGTCATGACGGGACTTGGAATCCTAGGTACTTTCATTGGCCTGACCCTGGGCCTGCAGAGCTTTAATACGGGCACGACTGCGGAGATCACCAATAGCATTGAGCCCCTGATGCGGGGTATCAAGGTGGCCTTCCATACATCCATTTATGGAATGGTATTTTCCCTGACCTTTAACTTTGTTTATAAGCGCAGATTAAGTGATGCAGAGGCCGCTGTCCGGGCTTTTCTGGATTCCTATCGCAAATATGTCCTGCCGGACACCACTACGGACGGCATCAACCGTATGATGGGTATGCAGAAGGAGCAGACCGATGCGGTAAAGGATCTTACCATTTCCATGGCCCATCAGATTTCGGAGGAGCTGGGCATGACGCTGGAGCCCCAGTTTAACCGCTTTGACAAGACCATCCGGGACTTTGGCAATATGGCTACAAAGAATCAGATGGATGCCCTGTCTGCGGTGGTGAATGCCTTTGTGAAGGAGATGAATACCAGCCTGGATAATTCCTTTAAGCAGCTGTCGGAAACCATTTCTGACACTCTGGCGGTTCAGAAGGAGAATGATAAGCAGATTCAGATGCTCTATGCAAAGACTGCGGGTACGGCGGAGAGCATGGAGACTATTTCCAGACAGACAGAGAAGGTGGTGACTTCTCTGGAGCGTTATTCCAGAGAGGTCCATGAGATAGAGCGCCAGATTGGCAGGACGGCAGATACCCTGAGGGAACAGGGGGAGAGTGCGGAAAGGGTCCTCTCCGGAGAAAAGGCCCATCTGTCGGATTTGAGGGATTCCAGAAAGGCAATGGACTCCTCTGTGGAGCTTTTAACAGAGGAGCTAAAGCGGCAGTCTGAGGTCCTGAAGGCCTTCCAGAAATCCCTGGATGACCTGCCCAAGAATGTGGACCATACCTTCCATATCATTAATGAGAACCTGCAGGACGTGGAGCGGCATTTCCAGAAGTCGGTTCTGGAGGTGAAGAATGCGGTGGAGAGGGTTCCGGAGGCCGTGGCCTATTCCTATGAGGGTATTGAGCAGGGCTTTGACCGGGCCGCCCGGGCCGTGGAAAGCCTGAGCCAGACCGTGGAAGAGGCAGACAGGCGGTCCCGCCTTAGAATGGGGAAAAAGTAAGGGTTTACCCGCGGACGAGTAGGGCGCGATTTGCATCTTCCCTACCCGGTCTTGAGAATAGGTAAAGGGGCGGGAGTACCTGCCCATAGTATGAGAATCGGAAGACCGTGAACCGGAGCGGCCACGGGAAACCGGAAGGAGAATATAATGCGCTTGCGACGTAGAAGACCGGATGAGGAGACCACCTATTGGCTATCCTATTCGGACATGATGGCAGGGCTTTTACTGACCTTTGTGCTAATCATTTCTTTCACAATGCTTCATGCGAAAATTCAATATGACGAAAAGGAGACCCAGCTCTTAGGCAAGGAGCAGGAGCTCATTATCCAGACCGATGAGCTGAAGGAGGAGAGGGCCACGGTGGCCTCCCAGAAAGCGATTCTGGACAGCCAGCAGGTCAAGCTCAATGCCCAGGAGGAGGCTCTCGCGAAGCAGGGGGAAAAGATTGCCCTGCAGGAAAAGACCCTTAGGGAGCAGCATGAGCTCCTGAATGAATTCCAGACCCTCATGGATGAGCAGCAGGCCAAATTAGACAATATTATCGGTGTCCGGAGCGAGCTAATCCAGGCCCTAAAGGAGGAATTTGATAATTCCAACCTCCATATTGCCGTGGACGAGCAGACCGGGGCCATTACCTTCGATTCCAGTATACTCTTTGACTATAATAAGGCCGAGGTAAAGGAGTCCGGAAAGAAGTTCCTCTCCGAATTCCTGCCCCGTTATGTCAAGGTACTTTTGGGGGATAAATATAAGGATTTCGTGTCGGAGATTCTCATAGAAGGCCATACGGATACGGAGGGGCAGTATATTTTCAACCTGAATCTCTCTCAGAAAAGGGCATTTTCCGTGGCGGAATATTGCCTGTCAGACGATAATGGCTTCTTGAGCGACAGTGAGCTAAAGGCCCTAAGGGGAGTGGTGGCCGTTACGGGCCGGTCTTATAGTAATCCGGTATACGGGGAGGACGGGAAAGTGGATATGGCCGCCTCCCGCCGGGTGGAATTCCTTTTCCGCCTAAAGGATGAGGAAATGATCCGGGAGATGATTGAGATACTCAGCGCGGGTCAGGAGGAAGCAGGGCAATAGGTGTGTTGAAAGGACACTATAATGGATAGAAAGCGAGAGAGGAAAACAGTTAATCGGAATTCACCGGCAGGGCTGGTTTTTTTCGAGGAGAAGGAAAAACCCAGACAATATATTATTTTTCATAATGTAAAAATAGGCAAGGGTGAGGAGGAAGTGATTGCCCCTCATAAGCTGGTTTTGAATTATCCCTTTCTGGATGAGGACCAGTGCGAGATCAGCAATAGGGACGGCCACTGGGTCTATAAGAATACGTCTTCTTCTGTATTTACCTTTGTGGGAGGCCTCCATGTAAAGGAGGGGGAGGAGAGGATCCTGGAAAACGGGGACATGATCCGGCTCTCCAATGACAGAATGCTAACTGCCATTTTTCTCACCGATGTGGAGGGGATGGATGAATGGGAGACCATTGATCTGGACACCGGAGACCATACGGTGAGGATTGTGGACGGGGATGATTTGGACAAGCCGGTGGAGGACCAGGATGCCATACTCCTTCACTATGACCAGGGCCGGTGGGAAATATCAGAGATACAGTCTGATGATATCCGGCTGAATGGACAAAAGATTAATAGGCCTACCAGAATTCGTATTGATGACTGTATAGGAGTGGGAGATACCCTATTCTACTTTGAAGGCGCCAAGCTAATCTATGGAAATAAGCGTCACCGGCTGGGAGCCCTATCCATACAGATCGATGAAAGGGCGGTTTATAAGCATTTTCAGAAGCAGCTTCTCCTGCAGGATATTAATCTCTCAGTGGAGAGGGGCAATATGGTCCTAATCCTGGGCGGGTCCGGAGCAGGCAAGAGTACCTTTGTCAATGCGGTCACGGGCTATGAAAAGGCCAAGGCTACCATTAAGTCCGGGGAAATTGATTTCTATAAGCAATATGATGAGGTCAAGTACCAGATAGGCTTTGTACCCCAAAAGGATCTGCTGAGAGGGGAGGATTCTGTTTATAATACCCTTCTGAATGCGGCGGAAATACGTTTACCTTCTGATATCCCCTTCCGTGAGAGGGAGAAGAGGGTTAGGGAGGTCATGGAGACCTTTGGCCTCACGCCCTTAAAGGATGAGTTCGTGTCAAAGCTGTCCGGAGGGCAGAGGAAGAGGCTTTCAATTGGAGTGGAGTACATCTCCTCCCCTTCTCTATTCATATTGGATGAACCGGATTCCGGCCTGGACGGTATCATGGCCCGGGAGCTCATGGAGAATCTCAAGCTCATTGCCTGGCAGGACAAGATTGTCATGGTGATTTCCCATACCCCGGACCGGGTCATTAATCTTTTTGACAAGGTGATTGTTCTAGCCAAGAATACCGAGCATAGGGTGGGACAGCTGGCCTTCTACGGGAATATCGAAGAGGCCAGGCGCTTCTTCAATGTGGATTCCATGGAGGAGATTGTAAAGGAGATCAATTCCGTCAGTGAGGGCGGAGAGGGCAGGGCCGACTATTATATTGAAAAGTATAAGGCTTATTCCGCTGAGAGGGACCGGGATCAGACGCCCGGGCAGGCGGTGCAGGAAAAGGCTGGGGCTGAAGAGAGCCCCGAAGATGAGGCGGCAGCCGAATTAGAGACCGCCCTATCGACGGAAGACCGGGACAAGGCCGGAGAGAGGACGGCAGGATCAGAAAAGAAATACGCAGGCCGCCTGGGCCAGATCAAGGTATACTTCTGGAAGCAGGTCCGTATCTTCCGCAATGAAAAGAACTGGAAAGTGTTTCCTATGGCGGCCCTCATAGCCTTTCTGGTGTCCTATGTCTTGGGCTACCGGATGTTTAGGAATATGGAGGGCACCAGGCTGGGAGGCATGGGCATCATCAGTATCTGCATCTGGAACGGCTTTTTTAACTCTATTCAGACCATTTGCAAGGAGAGGGAGATTATTAAGAGGGAGCACAGGAGCGGCCTGCATATCTCCTCGTATGTAATGGCCCAGATGCTCTTGCAGGCCATTGTGTGCCTGCTGCAGGTTCTTATTAGTATCTTTGTTTTTTATATTTACGGGGTTTATTTCCCGGATACAGGCATCATGACCGGATTTTTTGTCCTGGATCTGTGCATTACCATGTTCCTGGTAACCTATGCGGCGGATATGCTGGCCCTAATGGTATCCTGTATTGTCAAGAATACGACATCTGCTATGACGGTCATGCCCTTTCTCCTATTGGTGCAGCTGGTCTTCACGGGGGTTCTCTTTCCCCTTCAGGGCTTTTCCGAAAAGATTTCCGATCTGACAATTGGAAAATGGGGGGTGAATGCGACATGTGTTATTTCGGACTATAATAGCCAGCCCTCTGTGGTTTTGTATACAGCCCTGAGTAAGCTGCGGGGAAATCCGGATGTGGATGCCTTTGTATCCATGTTTCTGCAGGGAAATACCAGGCAGGCCATGGATAAGTTTGCGGGGCAGAATATGCAGGAGCCCCAGTTTGAATATTCCGCGGCCAATGTGGGAAGGGATTGGATTATCCTCTGCGGGGATTCCCTGCTCTACGCCTTTTTGGGGATTCTGGCCCTGGAGCGGGTGGATAAGGATCAGAGATAGGACAATGGGGGTTGGTTTTGAAAGGAGGAACTTATGTGGGCATATGAAAGTGTGTTTTATCAGATTTATCCTCTGGGCCTTTGCGGAGCGCCCTTTGACAATGACGGTATTCCGGAGCACAGGATATTGAAAATCCTGGATTGGGTGCCCCATATTCAGAAATTGAATTGTAATGCGGTTTATTTTTCACCCTTATTTGAGTCCGACAGCCATGGCTATAATACCCGGGATTACAGGAAGGTGGATGTCCGTCTGGGGACTAATGAGGATTTTGCCGGGGTTTCAAAGGCACTTCATGACAAGGGAATCCGGGTCATTTTGGACGGGGTCTTTAACCATGTGGGCCGGGGCTTCTGGGCCTTTCAGGATCTAATAAAGAATCGGGAGAATTCCCCCTACAAAGACTGGTTCTATATTAATTTCGGCGGGAATTCCAATTATAATGACGGCTTTTGGTATGAGGGCTGGGAGGGTCATTTCGACCTGGTCAAGCTGAATCTGAAGAATGAGCAGGTGGTTCAGCATCTTTTTGACTCTATCCGGTCCTGGGTGGAGGAGTTTGAGATAGACGGGCTTAGGCTGGATGTGGCCTATTGCCTGGACCCGGACTTCCTGAAGCGGCTCAGAGATTTCACATCTGGCCTAAAGGAGGATTTCTTCCTGGTGGGAGAGACCCTACACGGGGACTATAAGCGGTGGATGAATGATAATGCCTGCCATAGCGTCACAAATTATGAGTGCTATAAGGGTTTGCATTCCAGCCTGAACAGTATGAATCTCTTTGAGATTGTCCACTCCCTGCAGAGACAGTTTGGGCCGGAGAATTGGACTCTCTATAAGGATATGCATCTCCTGTCCTTTGTGGATAATCATGATGTCACAAGGGTGGCCAGTATACTAAAGGATCCAAAACACCTGAAGCTCATATATGCCCTAATGTTCGGCATGCCCGGCATTCCTATCATATATTACGGCAGTGAATGGGGGGTAAAGGGAGACAAGAAGGACGGGGATCCGGCTCTGAGGCCTGCCTTCGATGAGCCGGAGTGGAATGATTTGACGGATTATATTGCCGCTCTCGCCCATGCGGAGAGGGAGAGCAGGGCCATGCAATATGGGGCCTTTAAGAGTCTGGTTCTAACCAATAAGCAATGTATCTTTGAGCGGGAGATTGGGGAGGACCGGGTCATGATAGCGGTGAATGCCGATACAGAGGAGTACCGGGCGGACTTCAATGCCAGAGCCGGCAGGGCCCATGACCTCATTACCGGGGAAACCTTTGACTTTGGCGGGGGACTGCGGATTCCTCCCTGCCGGGCCCTGGTGCTGCAGCCCTATTGATGTCAGTGGGAGAAGGCGCTTTTGCGCTGACTGTAGGGGTGAGCAGACCTGTAGGGATTTGGTTTGGAAGATGTCAGCTGACGGTGACCCGAATCCCGCACCAGGTCTCGATGGAGAGACTGGAAGTCATTTAGATGGAGGACAGGGGTGAAGGCTAATAGAAGGTGCTTTATTGTTGGCGCCGGAGACTTCTTTGGCTTCCTGCAGCCGCCGGAAGCCGGGGATTATCTCATTGCCGCAGATGGGGGTTACCGGGCTCTGGAGAGGCTGGGATATAGGCCGGATCTGCTAATCGGCGACTTTGATTCCCTGGGGCAGGTTCCGGGTGACCCTTCTGAGCCGGGGGAGGACGGCCCCTCTAATATGGACAATGGGAATTCCTTCCCGGTCTTTGGATCCCGGGAGGGCGGCCCCTCTAATATGGACAATGGGAATTCCTTCCCGGCCCTTAAGCCGGGGCAAGATGGCTTTGGGAGCCATATAGACGCGGGGCAGATTATAAGGCTGCCGGTCCGCAAGGATGATACGGATATCGGAGCGGCAGTGAAGATTGGCCTGGACAAGGGCTTTCGGGATTTCCGGATCTATGGGGGAACCGGGGGGCGCTTTGCCCATACCATGGCTAATATCCAGCTCTTATCCCATATTGCGGAGACCGGGGCAAGGGCCTTCCTATATGGGAAGAATGCAGTGATGACAGCCTTGAAGAATGGAAAGCTGTCCTTTAGGGAGGGGGCGGCAGGCTATATTTCCATATTCTCCCTAGCCGATATTTCCCGGGGGGTCTCTATTTCCGGCCTCAAGTATGAACTGGAGAATGGTATATTGGAGAATACATTCTCTCTGGGAGTCAGTAATGAATTTCTGGCCTGCCCTGCACATATCTGTGTGGAGGAGGGAACCCTCCTGGTGATTTGGGAGGATGACGCCAATAGGTTTCTTGCGACCTAAAGGGGAGAAAAGCGATTCTCTTTGGCCGCAGGGCAGATTCAGCCGCAGGGCAGATTCAGCTGCAGGATGAGAGACAGGTAAGGATGCAATTAGGACGGGACACGGAGTGTCCTGCCTTCAGTAGTAAGGAGTGAAGCGGATTGCAAATGACCGCTTTATTTACGGTAACTGGGTTTTTATGATAAAGATTGAAATTAGTAATGACAAATTCAGACATGATGCCTTTGTGATGACAAAGGCTTTCTTTCCGGAGGAAGATCTGGAGGTTGTAGAGACCAAGGCGATTTCCCCCGGAGACCGGCTCAAGGCCTGCTCTTTGGGAGAGGGATTGGGATATACTACAAAGCTCAATCTCCGGCAAAGGGCCCTTTCAGACTCCGGGGAAGGGGTGGAGCGCCTTGAAAACCTGGACTTTCGGGATGGGGATGAGGAGCCGGAGAGCCCGGACAGTTTAGGACAGGCGGATAGGCCTGAGCTTGTAAGGAATTCAGTGGGGGCCCTGATTCTATGGGACGGGCGTCCGGTGGCGGATGTGGCTGTGACGGAGAATGAGGTGCCCAATTCCGTGGCTATGCGAAATGAGCTGAAGAGACGGATTTATGCGGATCTGTCGGCTGTCTGTGACCGGGAGCTGCCCTGGGGGGCTTTGACCGGAGTCAGGCCCACAAAGCTGGTTCGGGATCTCCTGGGACAGGGTCTAAGCAGGGACAATCTCCGGACTCTTTTCCGGCAATACTATTATGTGGGGCGGGAAAAGACAGACTTAGCCCTGAATATTGCGGAATATGAGTCGGAAATCCTATCCCGGGCCCCCTTTCATAAGGGCTACAGCCTCTATGTGGGCATACCCTTTTGTCCCACTACCTGCCTTTATTGCTCTTTTCCCTCCTATCCTATCTGCCAATGGAAGGGCAGGACGGGAGAATATCTGGATGCCCTGAGAAAGGAGATGGAATTTGTCTCCGGCCGTTTCCCGGGCCGGGTGCCGGACACCATCTATGTGGGAGGGGGGACACCAACATCTCTCTCTCCGGTGGATCTGGACCGGCTCTTAGGTATGCTTTCGGAATACTTTGATATAGGAAAGACTCTGGAGTTTACCGTGGAGGCGGGCCGGGCGGACTCCATTACGGCAGGAAAACTCCGGGTTCTAAGGAAATATGGGGTAGGGAGGATCTCTGTGAATCCCCAGACCATGAATGATGAAACCCTGAAGCTGATTGGAAGGCACCATACGGCGGAACAGGTGAAGAGAGCCTTCTATCTGGCTCGGGATGAGGGATTTAATAATATTAATATGGATACCATTCTGGGCCTTCCCAATGAGGCGGTGGCCGAGGTGGGCAGGACCATGGAGGAGATTAGTGCCATGGGACCCGACAGTCTGACTGTTCATTCCCTGGCCCTGAAGCGGGCTTCCAGGCTGAACCGGGAGATTACCGAGCTGGGATATGAGGTTTTCCGGAATACGGAGGAAACCATGGCTTTGGCGGGCTCTACGGCAGCGGGCATGGGGATGAAGCCCTATTATCTCTACCGGCAGAAGAATATGGCCGGGAACTTTGAGAATACCGGTTTCTGCAGGCCCGGCAAGGAAGGCCTCTATAATATTCTCATTATGGAGGAGGTACAGAGCATTATCGCCCTGGGGGCCGGAACCGTGACCAAAAGGGTCAGTGGTGACGGTCAGATTAGCAGGTGCGATACGACAAAGGATCCCGGTCTCTATATCCGGGATATTGATGAGATGATAGAGAGGAAGAGAAAGCTTTTTTCAGAAGATTAGAATATGTCCTGTATATTTTTTGATATTGACGGAACCCTTTGGAATGTGAATAATGAGATACCTGAAAGCGCGGCCCGGACGGTGAAGAGATTGAGGGAAATGGGCCATGAGACCTTTCTCTGCACCGGGCGCAGCCGGGCCTTCATCTATGACGAGAACCTATTAAGTCTGGATTTCTCGGGGATTATATCGGGCTGCGGAACCATGATTGAGTACCATGGGGATACGGTTTTCTATAAGAGGCTGCAGAATAGGGATGTGGAACGCATGCTGGTGATATTGAGGGAGCACGGCTTCCGTCCGGTGCTGGAGGGCAGGGAATACCTCTATCTGGACTGGGAGGATTTTTCCGGAACCTTCTATGGGGAGAAGCTGAGACGGGAGATGGGAGACAAGCTGCACTCGATTCAGGAGGACTGGGGCAGGTGGGAGATTTCCAAGCTTTCCTGCGCCACAGAGAATGCCAGGCGGCAAGAGTGCTTCGACAGGCTCGGGGATGAGTATGATTTTCTGATTCACGACGAGAATGTATGCGAGATGGTCCCCAAGGGCTTTGATAAGGCCACGGGCATTCAAAAGGTATGTGAGCTTTTGGACATTGGAATAGAGGATACATACGCTTTTGGAGACAGCGTCAATGATCTGGGCATGTTCCGGGTGGTGGGAAAGGCCATTGCCATGGGAAATGGGTCCAAGGCGGCTAAGGAAGCCGCGGACTATGTGACTAGTCCCATGTTTGAGGACGGCATATGGAATGGCTGTCAGCATTTCGGACTCCTGGGATAAGAATCCCGGAAAAGGACATGGTATGGCAGAATTTTTGCGGGAAACCACCGCTTTCATCGCAGAGCCGCCGGGAAGAAATATGTCGGCTAAAGCCGGCCGGCGGCTCGCGGGCGAGAGGGTGCGATATACATCTTCCCTCTCGATTCGCAGAGCCTCCGGGAAGAAATATGTCGGCTAAAGCTGGCCGGCAGCTCGCGGGCGAGAGGGTGCGATATGCATCTTCCCTCTCGATTTGAATGGATCCGCAAGGGAAAATCCATAATGATGTGCTAGCAGGCCCCATCTGTATTTGGGGTTTAGAAAAGAAAGGAGATAAGTATCAATGAGTCAGAACCCAATTGTAACGATAACCATGGAGGACGGCGGCGTCATGAAGGCAGAGCTCTATCCGGACATTGCCCCCAATACCGTTAATAACTTCATTAGCCTAATTCGGAAGGGCTTTTATGACGGGATTATTTTTCACAGGGTTATAAAGGGCTTCATGCTGCAGGGGGGAGATCCGGAGGGTACCGGCATGGGCGGCCCTGACTATTCCATAAAGGGAGAGTTCTCCAGCAATGGTTTCCAAAATGACCTAAAGCATGACGAGGGCGTGCTGTCCATGGCCAGAACCATGGTTCCGGATTCTGCAGGAAGCCAGTTCTTCATTATGCACAAGAAATCCCCTCATTTAGATGGGGATTATGCGGCCTTTGGGAAGATTACAGAAGGCATGGATGTGGTGAACCGGATTGCGGAAACGGCTACAGACTATGCGGACAGACCCCTTAGCCCCCAGGTCATGAAGAGTGTCACGGTGGAGACCTTTGGAGTGGACTATCCGGAGCCTGAAAAGCTGTAAAAGTCAGGAAGATTAGGAATAAACGAACCATAGAAAAAAGCCTGCCGGGTTTTTATCCGACAGGCTTTACTTTTCCATTCTCTACCTTGAATACATATTCACAATTCTTTATGGTGGTGAGCCGGTGGGCGATAATAATTAGGGTTTTCCTGCCGTGGAGCCGGTCGATGGCCTCCATTACCGCCTTTTCCGTTTCATTGTCCAGGGCGCTGGTGGCTTCGTCCAGAACCAGAATCTCCGGATCTCCGTAGAGGGCCCGGGCAATACCGATTCTCTGTCTCTGGCCCCCGGACAGGCGCACCCCCCTCTCGCCCACCTCTGTGTCCAGGCCTTCCGGCAGGGATTTCACGAATTCAGACAGCTGGGCCTCATCTAAGGCGGCCCAGACCTTGTCTTCATCAATCTCCTCCCTGTCAATACCAAAGGCCACATTGGCCCGGATACTCTCATCCGCCAGATAGATGGCCTGGGGAATATAGGACAGCTTTCTGGACCAGGACAGGGGATAGTCATGGACCCGGGCCCTGCCATAATGAACTGCCCCCTGTCTGGGATATAGGATGCCCAGAATCACGTCGGCCAGAGTGGACTTGCCGGCCCCGCTTTCCCCGATGAGTCCCACCGAGCTGCCTAGGGGTATTTGAAAACTCACATTCTCAAGTACATCCGAATCCGTATTGGGATAGCGGTAGGAGAGATCCTGCACTTCAATGGAGGAAACTCCCTCTGAGGTCTCCGGAAAGTCTCCCTTATCGGTGATTTCCACCCCAATCATGTCCTCGGTTTCCTTTAGATCGTGATATATGAGATCAATGGAGGGCCGGAGGAAGGTGATATTATTGAGATAATTACTGATTTTTCCCACCGAGGGCAGGAGCTTGAAGGCCGCCACCGCAAAGGCCGCCAGCTGGGGCAGGATGGAATTCAGGTCCGTACCGCTTATGAGCTTGAAGACCAGAACCAGCATAATGGCCGCCACACAGACGGTTTCGATGATGTACTTGGGGATGGTGCCAAAGAAATTGGTGAGAATTAAGGCATTCATCTTCTTCTCACCGCAATGGACAAAGGTATTTACAAAGTATTTCTCCCGGTGCAGGATCTTGATGTCCTTCACTGCCCCCAGGGCCTGATTAATGGCCTGGTGCATCCTGCCGTCATATTGCTGGTTGATTTTTCCATAATTATGGACCCTCTCCCTGGT
The DNA here is from genome assembly GCA_024680595.1 of Lachnospiraceae bacterium. Taxonomy (GTDB): domain Bacteria; phylum Bacillota; class Clostridia; order Lachnospirales; family Lachnospiraceae; genus NK4A144. Next base: position 36,104 of record JAILCB010000137.1, read on the forward strand.
GAGCAGGCGGAAGGCCCCCATACAGATGAGGAGAATGCCCGCCACAGTGATGCACATAATTGGGTCATTCAGGACCAGATAGCCTGTCAGGAGAAAGGACAGGAGAAACTCACTGGTCACATTGAGCACGGATAGGATGAGCTGAAAGAGCCGGTCCGTATCCAGCATGATATTCCGGATCATATCGGATGTATTATGATCCAGGTGGTAGGTATAGGGCTTTTTCAGGTAGCAGTCAATGAGCCTTCCCGCCACCTTGAGCTGGTTCCTGTAAATATAGGAGTACTGGAAATAGTACATTAGGCTGAGATAGAGGTTCTTTATCAGATAAACAATGATAATGACTATGACAATGAAGATAAAAAAGTCCGTGGTATTCTTCATATGCAGGGCCCTGTAGACAAAGCGGACCGGCCCCGGCTCCTCAATGACCTCCGGGGTGGAGATGAGCTGGATTAAGGGGAGGATTAGGGATACTCCCATGAGCTCCATGCAGGCCCCGAAGAAGATAGCGATGAAAAGGGCGACCATCTGCCGCCTTTGTTTCTTTGTGAATATGTACTTTAATTTCCGGAGGATATCTTTCATAATAAACCTAACATTCCTGTAATATTGGGGATTATTGGGGGTGGGGGACCCGGGTCCCCTTCCGCCCCTATTTCCTTTTGCCGTCCCGGGTCTTTAGCTGCTTTATCCTTTCGGCCGCCCCATTCCTGACGAGAGAGGTAATTCTCTTTCGGTTCAGTCCGGGATAGAAGTAGCGTTCCAAGAGTCCCGGATTTGGATTTTCCCCGGGCAGAACCTCAGATCTCCTACCGGATGCGGCCTTTTTCCCCGGTCTAAGGGAATGGAGGTAGGAGAGGGGGCCCTTGGGCTTTCTGGGGGCAAGGGGGCTTGTCAGGTCGTAGAGAAAGATGTCCCTTCCCGGAATGGAGAGCAGAATATTAGCCTCCATGGGCCGCAGTTTTAAGCCGTAGCTCCTAATAATCCGGTAGGGCAGGAGAGAGGTGGAGAAGAGCTGGTTCTGCTGTCTGCCCTTCCCGTTTTCTTCCTTTCTTTCAGACTTTCCGGCCATCCTTATATTTCCGTCCCTGACCTTTAGCCCGTATAGATCCGCCTGCCCGGGCAGATCCATATTCTCAAAATAAGCGTCGTAGCGGGCCCCTGACTCCTGGGTATGGGAGAAATGGTAGGCCCGGGACGGCCCCATCCTTAAGGGGACCTGCAGGTCCGTCACGGCATTTACCGTATGCTCCCCCTCGTCAAAGAAATTCGTGGTATAGGAGATTCTGGGATAGAGGAAGAAGCGCCGGGTCTGGATCAGATATTTAATGGCATATTTGAGCCAGGAGCTTTCTCCCCATTCTGCCGCATTGGAGGGCATGCCGTTCCCATGCAGGTCTTCTCCGTCGTGGACAGACAGCCAGGACCGGAAGTCCTCCCATTGGTCCTCTGTCCAGGCCTGGCCCCAGCTGGAGGCCAGCTGAAAGTACCAATTATCATATCCGTCATCGATGGGCTCGAAGGGGAGCCTGGCAAAAACCTGAAACCTGTGATTATAGAGGGAAACACCTGCAACAGAGGGGTCGGTTTCTGTGAAGGAGAGGGCGGCTGATGCATAGGAATAGAATTCCGGGGAAACATATAGGTCATCCTCCAGCATGATGATGCTGCCGTATTCATGGGTCAGGTCGCCGCAGGATAATATGTGCTGCTTTAGCCCCATCTGGTCCGCCCTCAAAAGAAGCCGCATATCCCCGTGGGTCCAGCGGAAGGCCTGGGCAATGTCCCGGACCTCCCGGGTCCCGCCTCCGTCCAGGCTAATGACCAGGGGTATATTCATGTCCGGATAGCCGGCGGCGGAGAGACTTTTTAATAGGCGTTTAAGAGAGCCGGCCCTCTCATAGCCGACCACAACAATGGCAGGGGTATATTGCATAGAATTTGTCCTTTATAATGAATATATCGAAGATAATTTCGTTTCATTTTATCATTGAGGAGAAATTGAGACAAGTGTCACACTTCATTTGGCAAAATAAGAAAATGCAAAAAAACAATGAATTATCTTACATTTTGTAGTATCATAGGAAAATAAGCCCCAAAAGCCTATTGACTGTATACAGGCGACAGAACTAAAAACCTATGTCAGATAGGATATGGGATATAGATGAAATCTATCAGGAGAATGAATATATGGGAATGCAGGAAATAGGAAGCAAGCAGACACTTCATGCGGTGGGCGACAGGGTGGAAACCATCGAGATTGTTCTGAAAGGGGCAATAAAGGCCACGGACGGCAATGCCGAGGTGATTCTCAAAAACGGCGCAATGATTGGAAACCTGGAAACGCCGGGAG
>JAILCB010000139.1 GCA_024680595.1 Lachnospiraceae bacterium
CTGCCTTTGGAGTATGCTGTGGAGATGAATAATCTGATTCAGCTGGAGATGGAAGGACAGATGTAGGATAGAGACTTTCTGCAAGCCGGGAGGCAGGACCCGGATTCCCGGGGGTTACGGGAAAGCAGGCCATAGGTGGAAGACCGGGGATTCCGGCCGCCCGGAGGTTACGGGAAAGTAGGTCATAGACGGAAGGCCGGGGATTCTGGTTGCCCGTGAGCTAGAAGTGGCCCGGTTATTGGGATTTTTGGGAGTTCGGAAGGAAACCGGTTCTTTCGGGACTATGGAAAGTCCGGACGGAAGGCCGGGGATTTGGCAGTTTGCCGAGCTATTTGAGAATTAAGGAGGAGTGCGGATGAAGATCCAGTCGGAAATCAATCAGCTTCCGACGCTGACATGGAATTTCTTAAATCTGAATTCCGTGCATATAGATGAAGAAGTCCCCTTAAATCACAGGGGGGATATGTTTATCCGGAATATTCCCGGGGGCATTACCGTGCGTATGAACGGATCTGTCCTTCAGGATGTCCGGACCGGGATGGGAGATTATGTAAACCATCTCATGAATGATCACCAAATTGAGACCCTGGGACTCAGTGTTTCCGCGGGGCAGGTGGTTTCCGACCCGGTAAAGCTCAATTATGTTCTGGGAGAAGGGGACGGCATCCTCAGGAGACAGGAAATTGTCGCAGAGGAAGGCAGTGAGATTACTGTGGTCATGGATTATACAGCCGGCCGCCGGGAGTCAGGGTTCTTTGGCATACAGACCAAGCTGCATGCCAAAAAGCATGCCTTGATCCGGCTTGTGAAGGTGAACCTTCTGGGAGACAGGTACCTGCATTTCGAGGATATTGGCGGTGTCGCAGAGGAAGGCGGCCGGATTGAGCTAATTCAGCTGGAATTAGGCGGCGGCCGGAATTATGTGGGCGGGAGCTTTGATCTAAAGGGCCGCAAGAGCGTTTTCTCCGGTAATGTGGGCTATCTCTGCAGGGGCAGCCAGCTTTTGGACATGAATTACGCCATGAACCACATTGGACGCAAGACGGAGTCCAGTCTGCAGGTCAAGGGGGCCTTGAGGGACAAGGCCGTCAAGAACTTCCGGGGAACCATTGATTTCCGTCGGGGGGCGGCGGGTGCCGTGGGCGATGAGCAGGAGGATACCCTGCTTTTGTCCCCGGGCGTGGATAATAAGACCCTGCCCATTATTCTGTGTGATGAGGAGAATGTGGAGGGAACTCATGGAGCCTCCATCGGCCGCTTATCGGAGGACATTCTCTTCTATATGAATTCCAGGGGGATTTCCGCCCATGAAGCGGAGATACTCATGACCAAGGCCAGACTGAACAGCGTGAGAAGGCTGATTAAGGATGAGAATACGCTGGGAAAAATCCAGCAGTTCATCGAGGAAGCCTTTTGAGGGCTGAAATCGTCATAACTAAGGCCAGACTGAACAGCGTGAGAAGGTAATTCCCGGATGAGAATACGCTGGGAAAAATCCGGCAGTTCATCGAAGAGACCTTTTGAGGGCTGAAATCGTCATGACCAAGGCCAGACTGAACAGTGTGAGAAGGTAATTCCCAGATGAGAATACACTGGGAAAAATCCGGCAGTTCATCGAAGAGGCCTTTTGAGGAAGGATTGTTTATGAAGAATCCATTTAGGAAGGATTTCCCTATATTTGAGAAGACGGGTGTGGTCTACCTGGATTCTGCCGCCACGGCCCAGAGGCCGCTTGCCGTTTTGGAGGCGGAAAGGGAATTCTATGAGAATATGAATGCCAACCCCCTTCGGGGGCTCTACGGCCTTAGCATTGAGGCTACGGATGCCTATGCGGAGGCAAGAGACCTGGTGGCTGACTTTATTGGGGCAGGGTCCGCGGAAGAGATTATATTTACGAGAAATGCCTCGGAATCCCTGAACCTGGTGGCCTACAGCTACGCCTGTAATTTTCTCAAGAGCGGGGACAGGATTGTCAGCACTATCATGGAGCATCACAGTAATATGCTGCCCTGGCGCATGGCCGCAGAGAAGACCGGGGCGGAGCTGGTACTCATGGAGCCCACGGAAGAAGGGGTATTTACCGATGAGGAGATAGCGGGGAAGATTACGGAAAACACCAGACTGGTGGCCATTGGTCATGTATCTAATGTGCTGGGTGTTACCAATCCCGTGGAGAAGATAGCCAAAAGGGCTCATGAGGTTGGGGCTGTTATAGTTGTGGACGGGGCCCAGTCCGTACCCCATATGAGGGTGAATGTCAGGGAACTGGATGTGGATTTCCTGGCTTTCTCAGGGCATAAGCTCATGGCGCCTTTTGGAATCGGCGTTCTCTATGGAAAGAAAGAGCTCTTGGACAAGATGCCTCCCTTCCTGAGAGGGGGAGAAATGATTGATTACGTGACCCGGGAGGGACAGACCTGGGCGGCTCTTCCCCACAAATTCGAGGCGGGAACCGTGAATGCCGCGGGAGCCCATGGCCTGGCGGCGGCTATCCGCTATCTAAAGCAGGTGGGCTTTGATTTCATCCGGGAAACCGAAGACAGGCTTACGGAGATTATTTTTGAAGAGGCGGAAAAAATGCCCTATATGAAGATTCTGGGCAGCCCTAATCCCAGGGAGCACTCCGGCATAGTGGCCTTTACTCTGGAGGGGGCTCATCCCCACGACATTTCCTCTATTCTGGACGGGGATAAGATCTGTATCCGGGCCGGCCACCACTGCGCCCAGCCCTTATTAGACTATCTGGGGGCTTCCAGTACGGCCAGGGCCAGTGCCTATCTCTATAATACAGAGGAGGATGTCCGCTTCTTTATGGAGAAGTTGAAGGCAGTAAGGGGGTATCTGGGTTTTGGCGATTAGCAGTATCTATAGCAATAATATTCTAAATGAGCATAATCTCCGTCCTTCCCATAAGGGGACTATGGAGAATCCTACCTACATCTTGGAGGGGATTAATCCCAGCTGCGGCGATGATATTATATTGCAGCTCAAGGTGGAGGACGGGGTCATTACAGACGGCATGTTTAGCGGGTCCGGCTGTGCCATTTCCCAGGCCTCTACGGATATGATGCTGGATTTGATTATCGGAGAGGATGAGGAAACGGCTTTATCCTTTGCGGACAAGTTTATGAGAATGATCCACGGTGAGGCCACAGAGGATGAGATTGAGGAATTGGATGAGTCCGGACTTTTAAAGGACATTTCCCATATGCCGGCCCGAGTCAAGTGCGCGGTGCTGGGTTGGAGGACCATGCGGGAGATGATAGAGAAGTGAGGTTTCTGCCAATCTGTCCGGAAGGGTAAGCCACTGGTAATGCGGCCATTTGCAATCCGCCCTGTTCCCTGCTCATGAAGGCGGGCCGTTTGGCATCCCGGTTTAGGAGGGTCTTTAATCTCTTCTGGTATAAGTAAGCTGCGCCCCTGCCTAGTGATAACTCATTTGAAGAGGGGAATTACTTACACTTCTTTCAGATTCCGGAAAGGAGAAACGGAGAGGATTGGACCTGTCAGAAAAGGGAAGCCTTTGATGCTTTTCTGAAAATAGCAGCATTATAAATTATCGGATATTATTTCTAAATGAAATAGAGTCTGAACTGATGATATTGTAGAGTATAAGGAAATACCATAACCCGTCGGACAATAGCCCCCGGATTGAGGGGCTATTTCTTTTGTGTAGGCCGCCCATCATCGAAGGCCCGAAGGGCCTGAGATGTGGGCGAGGCCGGAATCGAGTAGGGGGGCTTTCCTCCCCTACTCGATTGCAGGCGACGAGCTGGAAGCCGTGGTGCAAGCTTGCCTGCAGACCGCGGCTCACGGCGGCCGCTCATCATCGAGCAAACTGGCTTGCGAGATGATAGCGGTGTAGCCGGAATCGAGTAAGGGGGGCTTTTCCCCCTCTCGATTGCAGACAAGGAGTAAAAGTCCTTTCGGCATGCCTGCATGCAAGGACCAACCAAGAGACCGGGCACAAATAGCTGCGAAGGGTAATTATACGATTCGGCATTTTTTGCGCCTAGGTAATGAAAAGAGACAATTAAATATGCAAAAGCCTTCGATATGAGCTCATTAACAAGATGGGTGTTTACGGAGGATAAATAAACTTTAGGAGGAACTATAGATGAGGCAGAGAAAAAGATCAGAAAGTGGATTACTTGCTGTGTTGCTTATGCTTGCGATGGTGCTCGGGCAGATGTCCGGTATGCGCATGACAGCATTTGCAGCTGATGATGGTATTCATTATTTTGTGGGGTCTTACAATGAGAAAGTCGGTTGCATTCTTAAAGAGACGATCTCTGCAGACTATATCCCGGTTGAAACTAGTACTACAAGCTGGGAGGACGGTAAGTTATATGTAGTAAATGAAGATGTTGCCATAAGTGACCGTATTACAGTATCGGGGACTGTGCACCTTATACTATGTGATGGCAAGACATTGACCGCAGAAAAAGGTATAGATGTAACCGAAGGGAATACGTTAAACATCTATGGGGAGATTAACAGCACAGGCACACTTACGGCTACCGGATACAAAACAGAGAAATATAATGCGTATACCTATGCAGCGGCAATTGGTGGAAATGATTTCCATGGGTCGAGCAGGAAAATTAATAATTGCGGCACTGTCAATATCCACGGCGGCAAAGTCATTGCCAATGGGTCGGGGGAAAATTGTGCCGGTATAGGTGGACCATATGATGCTAATGGCGGATACTTTAATATGTATTACGGTGAAGTGACTGCAACAGGAGGTAATTTTGCCCCGGGCATCGGCGGTGGTTTCGGCGGTGATGGAACAGGCGTAATTGCAACCATTTATGGTGGCACGATTACCGCAACAGGCAGTGATGTTTATGGTAAATATAGTCCGGGCGATGGAATTGGGATGGGAAGTGCTACTCCGACTCAACCCTCAAATCACGGTACACTGACTGTCGTATCCGGCGTAAGCGTTGAGGGCAGCAGCGACAACAGTAGCTGGGAAACTATGGAAACTCCGCTAGCTGAGAATGACAGTCGATATCAATATATGAAGGTAAGCAGCCCGGAACCAAAGGTTATGACACTTGATGATATTTATTATTTTGTGGGTTCATATAATGAGACAGACGGGTGCATTCTAAAAGAGACACTTACTAAAGACTATAATACTGTTGACATTAGTACAACGAGCTGGGAAGACGGAGAGATCTATGTAGTAAAAGAGGATGTTACCATAAGTGACCGTATTACAGTATCGGGGACTGCACACCTTATACTCTGTGATGGAAAGACATTGACCGCAGTAAAAGGTATAGAAGTGACCGAGGGCAATACTCTGAATATTTATGGGGAAAGTAAGAGCACAGGAACACTTACGGCTTCTGGATACTATGATTATGATAAGAATGAAAAAGCACCGGCAATTGGAGGATCCAGTAATAATTGCGGAACTGTCAATATCCACGGTGGCGTAGTCAATGCCAATGGATCAGGACAGGATTGTGCCGGTATAGGAGGAGCAAACACCGCAGATGGCGGATACTTCAATATGTATTCCGGTGAAGTGACTGCAACAGGAGGTTCATACTCTGCAGGCATTGGCGGTGGTACTGGAGGTAGCGGTAAGGGCGTAATTGCAACCGTTTATGGTGGCACTATTATTGCAACAGGTGGTTCGGTAGATATAGATAGCTATGGGCCGGCCGATGGTATTGGGACGGGTAGCTTTTATTCT
>JAILCB010000152.1 GCA_024680595.1 Lachnospiraceae bacterium
CGCGGCCTGTACAGCCTTATCCGGCTTTGCCTTCTCATTCTCCTTCGGCTCATCCTTTGGGCTGTCATCCTGCTCCATACCAAAGTGGACTCTCACCATATGCTCCACCTCAGCACAGACATCGGCATGCTCCTCCAGATAATTCTTGGCATTCTCCCGCCCCTGGCCAATCTTCTCGCCCTTATAAGAGAACCAGGCTCCGGCCTTATTCACAATATTCAGCTTCACAGCCAGATCCAGAATATCTCCTACTGTAGAGATGCCCTTTCCGAACATAATATCAAACTCCGCCTCCTTAAAAGGAGGGGCAATCTTATTCTTCACAACCTTAACCCTGGTGCGGTTTCCGATAACCTCACCGCCCTGGGTAATCTTGTCAATACGCCTGACATCCAGTCTCACAGATGAATAGAACTTCAGGGCACGGCCGCCGGTGGTGGTCTCCGGATTACCGAACATAATTCCCACCTTTTCCCGGAGCTGATTAATAAATACAACCGTACAATTGGACTTACTGATGACGGCAGTAAGCTTTCTCAAGGCCTGGGACATGAGCCTGGCCTGAAGGCCCACATGGGAATCCCCCATTTCACCGTCAATCTCCGCCTTGGGAACCAGGGCTGCCACAGAGTCAATGACTACGATATCAATGGCCCCGGATCTCACCATGGTCTCACATATTTCCAGAGCCTGTTCTCCGGAATCCGGCTGGGAAATATAGAGATTGTCTATATCCACTCCTATATTCTTGGCATAAACGGGATCCAGGGCGTGCTCCGCATCGATAAAGCCTGCAATCCCGCCCCTCTTCTGAACCTCGGCAATCATATGGAGGGTAACGGTGGTCTTACCTGAAGACTCAGGCCCATAGATCTCCACAATCCTGCCCCTGGGGATTCCCCCCAGTCCCAGAGCCACATCCAGGGAAAGCGATCCCGTCGGGATAGTCTCAATATTCATATTATTGGCCTGATCCCCCAGCTTCATGACCGCGCCCTTGCCAAACTGCTTCTCTATCTGTGACAGTGCCGCATCCAATGCTTTCTGCTTATTCTCATTCATATCCATTCCAAACCTCCTAACACTCCCTCTCGGGAACAGCTAATTCCTCTCCTGAAAATCGAGAACCCGGTCCGGCTTTTCATATTATCCCATATTCCCCGGCGGTTCCGGCATTCCCATCATTACCGCAAAGCACTACACTGTATGCGGCCGCTATTGCGCTGCCTTCACAGATTTCACTCTTCAGCAGCCTGCGTCAAATCTCACTTCACCTCGCCTGCACGAACGCAAGTTCGATTAAAATAGTAACTCAAAATACCATCTCTGTCAACCTCCTTTCCCTCAAAAAATTTCAGACACGGTCTCCCATTTATCCTTTCATTACATACAATTCTCAGGAATATCCCTTCTCTGTCATTTCAAATATTTGACCATTATTACAACAGAAAAGACAGCCATATCCGGATAAAGCATTAGAGATACAGAAAATCTCCTGTCCAGACCCTATTTCATTCCTATATCAATTCTAGTTCTATGGATAGCAGGGAGGCGATAGCCAGCCTGTCTCGAAGTGTTGAATCTATTATATCCAAAAAAATTTGATTTGCAAGTAGTAAATTTATGTTTTTTCGTTTATACTATTATTTTCCGAATGTGTTTCACTGACACATCCGTAACGTTATAGAATTCCGAATATCATCGGAAATTCGCAATCCGTAGGCGACCAGGCTTTACGAAGCGAAGGACGTGTCCCTCGCAAAGCGCCGGATTTCCGAATGTGTCTCCTTGATGCAATCGGATATTTGGAAAATTCAAATTCAAGTAAATTTCAAAGACAATCTTTGTCCCACTTACAAAAGCAGGCATTAACGACAATTACGGGAATCCTTTGTCAGATGCCTGTTTTTCTTTTTCTATGAGAACGACCGGAGGCCGATATTTCTATTCTTCGAGTCCTCTTAAACCGGATAACAAATCAAAAAACCAAGGAGTAAGCCAAAAAATGGGCATCAATAAAAGAGTTCACAAATTCACAAAATACGAATTCCTAAAGAAACGCCATATTAACGAAGTGAAAATGTCCCGCCAGACATCCCAGACAGATTATCTGAAAACCATGATAGCCGTTATCCACCAGACACTTCACTCCGGCATGTGGGGAATGGAGTTCGACAAAAACGGAAAAATGACCGAGGTCAAATGGAGTGATGAATTCCGGAAAATGCTGGGATACCAGAATACAACGGACTTTCCCAATGAGCTCTCCTCCTGGTCCGACCTTCTCCACAAGGACGACAGGGAAAGGGTCATCAAGGAATTCATGGACACCATAAATGATTACACAGGCCAGAAGAGCTATGATGTCAAATACCGCCTAATCACCAAGACCGGGGAATGGCGCCACTATCACGCCATGGGCCGGCTAATACGCAGGGAAAACGGGGCTCCCCGGTCTTATATAGGCCTTTTCGTAGATATCACAGATGATGTGCGCCAGGAACAGCTTCTCCATGAGGCATTGAAGCAGGCGGAGGCCGCAAATGTAGCAAAAACCGAGTTCCTGTCCAGCATGAGCCACGACATCCGCACCCCTATGAATGGAATCATCGGCATGACGGCCATCGCAGGTTCCCACATAGACGATAAGGAAAGGGTTCTGGACTGTCTCAGGAAAATTACTACGGCCAGCAAGCACCTTCTCAACCTTATTAACGAAGTCCTGGACATGAGCAAAATCGAATCGGGAAAGATAGATATGCAGTCGGATCCCCTATTCCTGCCCGATCTCATTGACAATCTAATTAATATGGTCAGACCCCAGATTGAATCCCATGGTCACGAGCTGGAGGTCAGTATCCAGAACCTGATCCACGAGAATGTGCTGGGCGACAGCCTCCGCATCCAGCAGGTTTTCGTAAATCTCATGGGAAATGCCATTAAATATACCCCGGATGGGGGCAATATTTCCCTTTCTATCGCAGAGAAAACCCATCCCGGCTCAAAAGCCGGCTGCTTCGAATTTGTCTTCGAGGACAATGGCATAGGCATGACGGAGGAATATGTTAAGAAGATTTTCGAGCCCTTCAGCCGGGCAGAGGATACCAGGACAAATAATATTCAGGGTACCGGCCTGGGCATGACCATCACACAGAATATCGTGCGTATGATGGGCGGCAATATCCGGGTGGAGAGCCAGATTAATGAAGGAACCAGAATTACCGTCACCATCTTTCTGCCTATCAGCAAATCCGAGGATATTAATGAAAAGAACTTCATAGATTTGCCTATCCTGGTTGCGGACGACGACTGGACTGTGGGAGAATCCGCCTCTCAAATGCTATGCAGCCTGGGAATGAAATGCCAATGGGTTTTGTCAGGCAAAGACGCCCTGGAAAAAGTCCTGGAAGCCCATAAGAAAAATGAGGACTTTTTCGCCGTTATAGTGGACTGGAAAATGCCGGAAATGGACGGGGTCGAGACCACAAGGGCAATCCGGAAAGCCGTAGGCGATGAAATTCCAATCATTATAATATCCGCCTACGATTGGTCTGACATAGAAGACGAGGCCAGAAAGGCCGGAGCCACCGCCTTTATCAGTAAGCCCCTATTCCGCTCCAGACTGGCCCGCCTCTTCCACTCCCTTTTGCAGAAAGAGGACATTATTGAGGAAACCTCAGCCCTGGCGGCTTTTGAAGACCTAAAGCTGGAGGGAAAGCATATTCTCCTAGCCGAGGATAATGAATTGAATGCGGAAATTGCAAAGGAAGTGCTGTCCTCCACAGGCGCAGAGGTGGATCGCGCCGAGAACGGCCGGCTTGTTCTGGACAGAATAAAGGAAAAGCCGGAGGGTTATTATGACCTCATTTTCATGGATATACGGATGCCCGTAATGAATGGCTATGAGGCGAGCCGGGCCATAAGGGCCGCGGAGGGGCAATATCCAAGGGAAATCCCCATTATCGCCATGACGGCAGATGCTTTTGCTGAGGACGTCCAGGCCGCTAAGGAGGCCGGTATGAATGAACATGTTGCTAAGCCCCTGGATCTGGATGCCCTGGCCTCAGTTCTCTACCGCTATCTGGCCGCCAAAGACCGGAAAACCCACTCTCAAGCCTAAATAATTCATCGAGAGGGGGAAAATCCCCCCTCGATTCCGGCTAAGCCCACATCTCAAGTCCTTTGGACTTTCGATAATGGGCTGTCGCCAAGGCCTCATCGGGACACAAGCCTCCCATGAGGCTTTGGCTCCTAGCCTACAATCGAGTAGGGGAGGAAAGCCCCCTCTCGATTCCGGCTATGCCGCTATCATCTCGCAAGCAAGCTTGCTCGATGATGAGCGGTCGCCATAAGCCGTGGTCTGCAAGCAAGCTTGCACCACGGCTTTCGGCTCGTCGCCTGCACAAAAAATGCGCTTTGTCTGCCGGCCGTTCGCCGGGCAAGACTAAGCGCATATTATCCCAACTCCAAAAATACAGTTAAGAAGCCGGTATCTAATCTTTATAATCCATAACGAGGAAAAGGGGCTTCACTGTACGGACTTCATCATATTCCTCCTGCGACACAGTTACGGAAGAATTCAAGGCCTTCATGTCCTCTTTCATAAGGCGGTAGGCTTCCCCCACATCCTCAGCGCGGCCCTCGCGAATCACACGGATCATGCGCTCCAAAACGATGGGATGGGCGTATTGAGCTGGAATAGGAAATGATGGATACCCTGCAATCCGTTCCCTTGAGGAAGACAGAGCCTCATCCCATTGTTTCTGGGCGAAACGTCTGTTATTCTTACCTGTGGGCAAAACCCTTGAAGAGATGGTGAAAAAGACAAAGGCCATGCCAAAAAGAACAAAGTAGACCGCATATCCCTTTTTCCCGACCAGAGAAACAATCCCAAACACAAGGGCTGCGACAGCCAGAAGAAAGATGGCTATAGCAACCCCCCTGTAAGTAGGGCTGATCCGGTCTATAATCCGTTTCTGTCCGGCAGCAGCCGACAGTCTCAAAGGTACTTCCTCCTGCTCGTGCAAAAAGCTCTGTGCCGATCGCAGATCCCCAATCGTATCCCTGGCCTTGTCCGACAGGTTTTTAACATAACGCGCGGCCTCCCTCTCCCGGGCTTCCTGCAATTTTCTCTCCGCCACCTTGCTGTGCACCGGGACATCCGGAAAGATTCTTGAAAAGGCAAGAATAAACCGGTCGACATCCTCCTCACGTTTGAAACTGCACTGTCGACTGGTCCCATTCTCCAGTTCCACAACCAGATAGGGAATAGAGCCAAAAATCCCCTTTCCCGTAAAACCGCCCTTACTCATGGCGACTCTCTTAAAGATTCGGCTAATTTCCTTATATTGCACATAATATCGGCAATCCATAAAAGGACCGCCCAGATACAGAGCTCTTTCCCCAATAGCACAGGATCCGTACTTTTCCGCAGCCTTTCTGTCAGCTGTCAGAATTTCCGGATCCAAGGGGTCAGAACCAAAAAGTATTGGTCTAAATATCATAATTATTTCCTTGTTTCAGGGAAGCGCCGTTCAAGGTACCTTCACCACCGGACGGTAAATCCCCCATCAGCTTTAGGCCGTCTTTTCCTTATTCACAAACCTCATGAAAAGAAGCAGGAAGCAGATGGCAACGATAATACCGCAGGGATAGGCAACCATTGTATTGTTCTTCAGGAACTCAATAGCACCCAGGCATTCCGGAGCCATGACGAAATACGTTATGGATACTGCACTCATAAAGACAGCCGGAACCGCGCAAATCCAACAATTCTTCTTTTCCTTTGCCAAATAAACTGCCGCTGACCAGAGAACGATCATAGCCAGAGTCTGATTGGTCCAGCTGAAATAACGCCAGATAACCGTATAACTAAAGATACCAAGGGTATTGCCAAAGCCCAAAAAGACACCGCATCCCAGAATAGGAATGCAGAGCTTCAGACGGTTCATGGTCTTTCCCTGATCAATATTAAACCAGTCCGCCACAGTAAGTCTTGCAGAACGGAAGGCAGTATCTCCGGAGGATACCGGACAGGCGATAACACCGATCATAGCCAGAACAACACCGACGGGTCCCATGGTCTTGACGCAGACATCGTAGATTGCCGCAGACTGACCACCGGCCAAAACCTCTGACAAGCCCGTATTGAGACCTCCGGAAACTTCATAGAGCGCACATCCGGCAGCGGCCCATACCAAAGCAATACAGCCCTCTGCAACCATTGCTCCGTAGAAAACAAAATGTCCCTGACGCTCACTCTTCAGGCAGCGGGCCATCAGAGGGGACTGGGTGGAATGGAAGCCTGATATAGCACCACAGGCAACCGTGATAAACATGAAGCTCCAGATAGGCGTGCTATTCGGATGCATATTATAAAAATGAGACCAAATCTCAGGAATGGCATAACCATTGGTGAATATACCGATTACAACGCCCACTGCCATAATAATTAGGCAGATACCGAAAACCGGGTAAAGCTTTCCGATAACCTTATCAATAGAGATAAATGTCGCAATAAAGTAATAGATGAGGATAATGGCAAGCCATACCGTAGTCTGGGCGAAGAAACCGCTCACACCCTTGGCCTCGAGCAGGCTGACGATGAGGCCCGCAGGACCTACGGCAAAAACCGTTCCTACCATGATCAAAAGCAATACGGAAAAAACACGCATGATATTCTTCATAGTAGGTCCAAGATACTTACCGGTAACCTCAGAAATGGAGTCTCCGTTATTTCTCTCGGAAAGCATACCGGAGAAATAATCATGAACACCGCCTGCAAAGATGGTTCCGAAGGTGATCCAGAGAAAAACAATGGGTCCCCAGAGGGCTCCCTGCAGGGCACCAAAGATGGGGCCCAGACCGGCAATATTCAGAAGCTGAATTAGAAAAAGCTTCCATTGCGGCAGAACCACATAGTCCACACCATCATTGATGGCTACGGCAGGGGTCTCCCTGTCATCCGGACCAAAACTGCGATCCACAATGCCTCCATAAATAAAATACCCTCCAACTAAAAGCAATAAACAGATGAAGAAACTAAACATTTATCTCACCTCCGTAAAAAAAAAGTTTATAAATTTTATAAAATTTTAATAATATTATAGGATCCCTTACACTCACAGTCAAGCAGGAAATTAATAAAAGTGCAAAAAATTTGGCTAGCAAAAATCCCCCGTTTTCTCCTGAAAAATGAATGGAAATAGGTCTCATTTCCCGGTAGAATCAAACTGTCTATAGTCATCACTCAATTCCCAAACAAAAGTCCCATGATGGTTAGCAGACAAACAATCTAATTAGCTGATTATAGTGCAGAAAAAGCCAATCCGGATGCTCTTCGCAAGCAGAAGCCATACATCAAAACAATTGTATTTACTGACCTCATACGCAGAAATAAGCCAATCCGGACGTTTTCAAGGCTAATTTTTTCAAAGCACTGTATTCAAAAAAATTCGGCTTATGATGAGGGATATTTGGGGATTCGCACTTTAATAAGGAGGTCGATATGCGGACAGAGCAATTCATGAAGCTAGTAGAAAAGTATGACGGTTTCCAGTTTGTACCCGCTTACCGGGATGACGAGGACCATTTCATAGGAGGCAAGGGAAATAACTATTGGTATTTCATAAATAAGAATGGAAAGACTAAGGAGCTCTATTTGGGAATCTATGCTGACGGACAATGGCAGGACCGCTGCATCAAGGGAAGCGGCAAAAAGAAGACAGAAAAGGAAATGCCCCCGGGAAGCACCATAAAGCGCATTGCCGAGGAGGCCTATCTGCATCAGGATGAAGAATGGGTCAAGAAAAAGAAAAACCCAAAAGTTATTCAGGACTCCCATCCCCACTATCATTATGTATTGGGTTTCGGAGATAAAGCCCTTGACGTTTCCGAGCAATACGGGGTCACCATTGCCTACTCCGATCTAAAAGACCTCTCTGCAGGCTTTCACTTGAGATATCTGCATACGGGAGCAGACGTGGACGTTCCCGAGGGATAAGATCCTGAAACCGCTGCCCTTCCTATCGGGCACATTGAAGCCCTGAAACCGCAGCCCTTCCTATTAGGCACAATACAGACATTCTCAGATTAATAATCCGTTTAGTCCCACCTGCCCGATTTCTGACCAGATTCGGGGGCTAGAGCCCCCGCCCGATTTCTGACCTGACTCGGGAGCTAGGCTCTCCCGCCCGATTTCTGACAAGACTTGGAGGCTAGGGTCTCCTGCCCTATTTCTGGGCTAGGCTCTCCTGCCCAATTTCTGACCAGACTCGGAGGCTAGGGTCTCTTATCTGACTTCAAATCGGATTCGGGGGTCCGGGCCTCCTCTTTATTCTCCTCCCAGGTTCTGTCACTGATAATATAGCGGGGCCGGCCCTTGGTCTCCATATAGGTCTTTCCCACATATTCCCCGATGACACCCAGACTCAGGAGCTGAATCCCTCCCAAAAAGCAGATAACACAGATGGTGGAGGACCAGCCGGTCACGGTATAGCCCATAATATTTGCTACGATAGCCCAGATAATACCGACAAAGCCCAGTACACTTACCAGAGTGCCAAAGCCGGAGATTAGCCTTATAGGCTTTATTGATAGGCTGGTTATGCCATCAAAAGCAAGGGCCAGCATTTTTCTCAGCGGATAATGGCTTTCTCCCGCCTCTCTCTCGGAACGCTCATAGCTGACAGAAGTACTCTTGAAGCCCACCAGAGGAAACATCCCTCTGAGATAGAGATTGACCTCCTTGTAATCCGCCAGATGTCTGAGAACCCTGGCACTGGTCAGACGGTAGTCTGCATGATTATAAACCACTTCCGCCCCCATCCAGTGCAGGAAACGGTAATAATTCTGGGCTGTAGACCTCTTAAACCAGGTGTCTTTTTTCCTGCTGCTCCTAACGCCATAGACAATATCGCAGCCGCCCCTATATTCCCGTATCATTTGATCCATGGCATTAATATCATCCTGTCCGTCGCAGTCAATGGAGATGGCGACATCACAGTAGTCCTTGGCCTCCATGAGACCTGCCAGAACCGTACTCTGATGCCCTCTGTTCCGGCTCTGACTCATACCCAGAATATTCTCATTCTCCTTAGCAAACTCTTGAATCAGGTCCCAGGTTTTATCGCCGGAACCGTCATTCACAAAGAGAATCCGGCTGTCCGGCCTAATATCTTCCTTCTCAATCAAGTCCTTAAGTTTACATAAAAACTTAGGCATCGTGATAGGAAGCACTTCTTCCTCATTATAACAGGGAATAACAATCCACAGACAGGGAGCAGGACGCAGCAGGTCTGGTGTGCCGCTATCGATATTGTCTTTCTTTTCTAATGAAATATTATCTTTCAAGATACCCTTCTCCATATCGATTCTCTCAATTACCCCTGCCCGTGATAATAATTATAGGCATTTGACGCCCTATTCACAAAGTCGCCGGGAACTCCTCATTCATGCTGTATAGCCCCCGCCCAAATTAGCGTTCGTGCCAGGAAAGCCCCCTCTCGATTAGACCACACCCACATCCCACGCCTGGCGGCCTTCGATAATAGGCTGCGACAAGTCCTCATAGAAAG
Source organism: Lachnospiraceae bacterium (assembly GCA_024680595.1). GTDB lineage: Bacteria > Bacillota > Clostridia > Lachnospirales > Lachnospiraceae > NK4A144. Next base: position 9,576 of record JAILCB010000152.1, read on the forward strand.
CAGGCAGCCCATGAAACTTCAGCCCCTATCCAACACATACTGAAAAGGGGAGGGACAGAGCCCTCCCCCTCAAAATACAATTCAACAAGTGTTCAGACATTCAGCCCTCTGCCGTCTTCCGCCATCCAAGTTCAGAAAAGAAATCTGCATCAGGATATGCAAAACCTCTTGCGGCAGCTTCCCGGCCAAATGCATGATATAACTAACTTACAGCTCTCAGTCTACTCCCAGAACGGTACGGCCAAAGGCATCCGCAGCCAGCATTGCATAATAAACCTTGTCCGCATCCACTGCCTCGGGCAGATTGTGCAGGGTATCAGTCTCAGCAGCGGCAGCCTCAGCAGCGGGCATCAGATGCTCGCGGCTGGTATCAGTAATTCCCAGCTCCGCAAGGGTAACAGGCAGGCCAACAGCTACCATCCAGTCTAAGAGCTCAAACAGCTCATCCTCAGGCATATTCTGCAGAACCAGCTGAGTCAGGGTACCGAAGTTAACCTTCTCACCATGCTGCATGTGGTGGCACTCAGGCAGAACTGTGAGACCATTGTGGATAGCGTGGGCACCTGCCAGACCGGCAGACTCAAATCCGATTCCGGACAGAAGGGTATTTGCCTCGATAACTCTCTCTACGGAAGGAGTAAGGGCCTTGGCCTCAAGGGCAATCTTGGCCTTGACGCCGTCGCTAATCAGAGTGTCATAGCAGAGCTTTGCAATTCCGAGGGCAGCTACACTAACTGTGCCGCCTGCGCAGGTCCCTGCACCAGAATCAGCGCAAGCCTTTGCCTCGAAATAGGTAGCCATAGCATCGCCCATTCCGGAAACGGTCAGACGTACAGGGCTCTTTGAAATAATCTCTGTATCAAGGATAACCAGATTGGGGTTAGCCGGCAGGAAGAGATACTCCTGGAAAACACCCTCTTCCGTGTAGATAACGGAAAGAGCAGAGCAAGGGGCATCGGTAGATGCAATGGTAGGGCAAACCACAACAGGATTTCCGGTCTTATATGCCACTGCCTTTGCGGTATCGAAAATCTTTCCGCCGCCAACGCCGATAACCAGATCACATTCCTTTTCCTTTACGATTTCTACAAGTCTGTCGATTTCCTTGTAGCTGCATTCCCCATTGAAGTTTTCAAAGATAATCTCTGTCTTCACATTGGCAAAGCTGGCTTTAATCTGATCGCCGGAACGCTTCAGACCGCCCGCAGAAATGAGGCAGAGAGCCTTGCTGCCCAGCTTCTCGGAATAAGTTCCCAGATTGTCCATCTCTCCCGGTCCCTGAACATACTTCGCAGGGGAAATAAATATTTTGGCCATAATAATCTCCTTTCGTAATACATACAAAAACGACAATTGCGGAGAATCCAAAAGAAAAACCCGAAATTCAACCTTTCAATAATCTGGCCGGGAAAGGGACCCCAGGTCGAATCAGAATTCATCCGCTGTTTGATAAAAATATAACACAATCAGCCTGGTTTTTAAAGGAGTCTGGCAGGAAAGTTTTTGAAAATAATTCCTACCTGAAATTATTCCGGCAGGAAAGTTTTCTGTAATTATCGGTTGATTTTTTGGAAAACATTTAGTATAATCGATGACGTTCGACAAGCCACTATGGCTCAGTTGGTAGAGCGACGCATTCGTAATGCGTAGGCCATCGGTTCGAGTCCGATTAGTGGCTCACAGAAGCCCGCAGGAAGAATTCTCCTGCGGGTTTTCTATTGCCTGTCTCATTTTCTATTGCCTGTCTCATTTTCTATGGCCTGTTCTCATTTCCTATGTAAATTTCAATACTTAAATATGCAAAACCCAATGTCAGTGCTCGATCTCCTGAAATTCCAGTAGGATTCTTTTATCCTACAGTCTATATGAATGACCCTTGATGGAAATGGTGGTTTCAGGCAAAGAAGGCCCTCCCCGGCAGCAGGCAGTCTGCCTCAGACGCCTTGCCCACTCTGTCTTCCATCTACCTAATAAAAGTCACTTCCGGTATCAGACTCCTTGTCCGCTTTATCTTTCACCTGCCGATATGCGGCATTTCCGGTATCAGACACCTGAATCATAATTAGCTTGATTGATTCCCCCTGAGAATCTCATTCACCTTTTCATGGGCATCCTCATAGGACTGGAAGTGCACCGTATTCAGGCCAAACTTCTCTGCGGCTTCAATATTATCCTTATTATCATCAATGAAAAGACAATTCCCGGGAACCAGATCAAATTGCTTGCAGATTTCCTGATACATGGCCTCTTCCGGCTTTAGGAGATGCACCTGGTAAGAGAAAACGCCCCCATCCATATAGGGCAGGAAATCCAGGACATCCGGATTCTTCCTCCTCACAAAACTGGAATAATTAGAGAGATATAGAACCTGATATCCTTTGTCCTTAATTTCCCGGATCCAGGGAATGGCATAATCCGTTCTGTGTACGCACTCCCCCACCCTGTCAAATACATTATCGAGCACCTCCCTATAATCAGGGGCACCGGCCTTGATTCTCTCAATCACTTCATCCTCCGGCAAAGCTCCCCGATCCAGCTCCAGCCACAAAAGCTCATCCCAGATTGCATGATAAATTATGTTAACCGTATCGTCATCATACATGCTGCTGACATAGGAATACCAGTCAAAATCAATCAGCACATTTCCAATATCAAATATTACTGTTTCAATCATTTAATCTATTCCTACCCTCCTAAAGATCATCCCCCGACGGCAGCGGGCCAGACAATCGCGTTTCAGTCAGATTATCCATTCCCGCCCTATCAAAGCACAATTTCCAACGGCCCGTCTCTCACTCCAAAAGCTTTAATCCGCTGATGTCCGAATCAATTGCCATGGAATAATTCGTATAATATACTACAAAACCCGGCTTGGATCCCGCGGGCTTCTTTACTTCCTTCTTTTTCACATAATCAATCTCCACCTTTGCCTGGCCCCGGCCCTTACTGTAATAGGCCGCCAGGGCCCCGGCCTCATTAAAGGCCCGGTCCGGCAGGGAATCGGGATCCCCGTCCCCTACCCGCAGAATTACATGGGAACCCGCGAATTTCTTGGCGTGGAACCACCAGTCATTGCCTCCGGCAAAACGAAAGGTCAGATTATCATTCTGATAATTATTCCTCCCCACATAGATATCGTATCCGTCGCTGGACCGGTAGTGATAGGGCTTGCCGGTCTCCGGCTTACCCGCCCCCTTCTTCACGCTGCGCTTCTTCACATATCCGCCGTCAGACAGCTCTCTTCGAATCTCGAATAAGTCCGCCTCGTTTCCGGCCATTTCCAGGGCCGCCTGAACCGATTCCAGATAATCCACATCCTCCTTGGTAATCTTTAGCTGGTCCTGCAAGGCCTCTTCCGTCCGCTTCAGCTTCTGATATTTGCTGAAATACTTCTGGGCATTCTCCAGGGCACTCAGGGTGGGGTCCAGGGGAATGGTGATTTCCTCATTCGTATAATAATTAAGACAGGTGAACTCCCGGGCTTCGGGCTCAGCACTGTAGCCATAGGTATTAAGCATCTCGCCATATATCCGGTAGCGGTCCTTCTTCTCCGTGTCCTTCAGCTGTTTCCTCTGCAGATCGTACTTTTTTACGGCCCGCTCCAGCAGGGTGGACACCACCTTCCTCAAATCCGCCGACCTCTGGCGTATCCTGGTGCTGTCATTCTTTTCCGCATAATAAGTCTCCAGCACCGCGGAAATACTGTCGAATTTCAGGACCTGCAAATCCCGGAACTGCGTCAGCTCCACAGCCCCAAACTCCCTGGGGGCTCCCCGATTCAAATTAAACTTCTCAGCCTTTGAAGTCTCCCGGCCTTTCAGGCTCCCTTCAGAAACCTCATTATCCAGGCTCCTTTCAGCTGTCTCTCTATCCAGAATCTTTTCATCAGTCTCCCTATTCAGGCTCCCTTCAGAAACCCCACTATCCAGGCTCCTTTCAGCTGTCTCTCTATCCAGGCTACTTTCAGAAACCTCACTATCCAGGCTCCTTTCAGCTGTCTCTCCATCGTCTATAATCTCCAACTCATCCCCGAAAGCTATATCATCCGCTTTCTTCTCATAAACGATTTCCGGATGAAAGGAACCCGCTTTCACGACTTCCATGAGGTCCGTAAAAGACTGATATAAACGGTCGAAATCCCCTTCATTTAGAGAAGCCACGGAAGCATCCCCATCGATGCCGGAGCGGAAGCAAAGCTCCGAGGCCATGACAGGAGAAAATCCGGTAAAGGAAGTGTAAAGGGCTTTACAGGTGCTTTGAGCCTTCTTCCCCACAATCGCCCTGAAGTCCACGAGTGACATCTTCCCCAGGGGATCCTGCTTATTCTGGGTATCCGGAATGAAATAGTCCCGTCCCGGAAGCACGGTCCGAACCGAGCTCACTGCTTCGGAAATATGCTTGATACTGTCAATGATCTTCCCGTCTGAACCCACAAATATAATATTGCTGTGCTTTCCCATGAGTTCTGCAGAGAGCACCTTCTCCTCCAAATCCCCCATTTCATTCAGGTGCTCCACGGAAATCTGGATAACCCGCTCCAACCCGGGCTGGGATACCCCGGTAATACGCCCATTCTGCAGGTGTTTCCTCAATAGCATACAGAAATTAGGGGCCGTGGGCGGACTCTTCTTATTTTCCCCGGTAAAATAAACGAAAGGAAGGGATGCCCCCGCTGATATGAGAAGCCTCTCCGTTCCTCCTTGCTTTGTCTTTATGGTGAGCAAGAGCTCATCCGGCTCCGGCTCTGCAATCTTATATATTCTGCCGCCCAGTATACGGGATTTCATTTCCCATACTATGGCGGCCACTGTAATTCCATCAAAAGCCATATTCACCTCACTGCCTTAGACGGCATCTTTTCACTTAAATATACCAAACAGCCTTCTCACTATCCGAATCTTCCTTTATCTCCCCACCCCAGAAAGGCCTGCCCTTGGGCAATCTCCCACTTTCTCTCCACCCCTAAAAGGCCTGTCCTAGGGCAATCTCTCACTTTCTCTCCACCCCTGAAAAGCCTTCCCCAGGGCAATCTCTCACTTTCTCTTTCTCTCTCCACCCCTGAAGGCCTGTCCTAGGGCAATCTCTCACTTTCTCTCTCCACACCAGAAAGGCCTGCCCCAGGGCAATCTCCCACTTTCTCTCCACCCCTGAAGGCCTGTCCCAGGCAATCTCTCACTTTCTCTTTCTCTCTCCACCCCGGAAAAGGCCTGCTCTGCGACTGTCGTGATCTTCCTTAGATTTGCGTGTCACCGGGCCCGATATTCCCGTCTACATCCTTTACTACTTCCACGATGGTATGGCAGTATATCTTCAAGAGATTCTCCCCGCCTGCTTCCTGTATAGATTGAATAAGCCCCCTCAGCTCCTGAATAGTATTGGCAGAGGCTACCATATGGATGTGATTGTCCAAAGATGTTCTATAAACCTGCCTGACATAGTTACTCTGTCCTGCAATGAAAGCCAGAACTTCTTCATATCCCTCCGGGCGAATCATGAAGTCCGCAATGATAGTCTTCACGCCTTCCTGTCGGATATAGGTATTATAGGATCGGATGATTCCCCTTTCCTCCAGCTTGTGGACCCGCTTTTTTGCGGCCACCCGGGACATTCCTACGGATTCCCCCAGCTCCTGAAATGTCATTCTGGCATTGTCCTTTAGGAGCTCTAGAATCTTTTCGTCCGTCTCATCCAGATTAACGCTTCTCTCATCATCATTATCTCTAAACAAATAAGCGCCCTCCAGCCCCTACGCGCACTTTCGCCCCTCACAATTTTTGCGCCTGGGACTAATGCCCGGCCATACGATTCTCTACGTGCACTTGCCCCTCACAATTTTTGCGCCTGGGACTAATGCCCGGCCATACGATTCCCTACGCACATTTTGACCCCTCGCCCTTTTTTGCGAATAGTCCAGCGACCAACAAAGCCTATCCCACATTGGCCTTAGCTTCCCCCATACAAAGTTTCTCTCAATACCCGAAACATCTCATCCACATCAATTGGCTTGGGAACAAAGCCGCACATTCCGGAATCATAGGCCTCTTTCCTATTCTCCTCCAGGGTATTGGCGGTCATGGCGATAATGGGGACCTTGGCTTTACCCTGATCCGGCAGGGCGCAAATAGCCCTGGTAGCGTCATAACCATTCATAACAGGCATCTGAATATCCATTAGAACCACGTCATAATATCCGGCTTCCTTTTGATTGACGCAGTCCACCGCTTCCTGTCCATCTGCCGCCTCATCCACGGAAAAACCATATTCCGAGAGGAGCATATTGGCGATTTCCCGGTTAATTTCATTATCATCCACCAAAAGAGCCCTTTTGCCGTCAAATCGGGTCGGTAATTCCTCCGATGTATTTTCGGCAGCCGGCTCCCCGGAGTCCGGGGTCTCCTGTGAACCTTGCTCCGCCTGCTTTTCCAGATAACGAAGGGGCAGCCGGACTATGAATTCCGTACCTTTCCCTTTCTCCGTCTCTACTTCAATGGTGCCGCCCATATCATCTACCAGACGTTTGGTAATGGCCATGCCCAGACCGGCGCCCTGCAGGCCCGTTTCCGTGCTGGTTCTCTCCCTCTCAAAGGCCTGAAAGAGCCTCTGGGCAAATTCCTCGGACATACCAATGCCATTGTCCTTCACCCGAAGGGTATAAATACTGGCATTGCGCTTGTCATCCTCTTGGTCAGAGCCATCCCCGGCATTACTTTTATTACCTTTTTGGTCAGAGCCATCCCCGGCATTACGCTTGTTATCCCTTTTGCCAGAATCTTCCCCGGCATTGCGCTTGTCATCCTTTTGGTCAGAATTATCCCCGGTGCCGCTAGTTCCCTGAGTATAACCCGGGAAATTCTTCTCCTTTATGGAATATACCTTACAGCTCTCTCCGGATGCACAGTATTCATTCCAGGATTCCTCTGACATAATGACCTGGACACTACCGTTTTCCTCAGTAAATTTGTAGGCATTGCTGACTAGATTTAAGAGAATCCGGTTCATGTGATTCTCGTCACATAGAACCATGGAATGCTTCACTTCCTCGGCAGAAACTGAAAAATGAATCTTCTTTTTCTCCATTTCCAGGTCAAATAAATCCCGGATTCCGTTTAATACATTATTAATCTCGCAGGGCTTATCCTCCCATTTGAGCTCCGAATTCTCAATCCGGCTCATCTCAAGCACATCATTCACCAAAGTCAGGAGCTGGTCGCCCGCATTCTTTATTTTGCGGAAATAATTCTGAGACTCCCCCATGTTCTGGCTTTTCACACCCAGCTCCGTGAAACCGATAATGGCATTCATGGGTGTCCTGAAATCATGGGAAACATTGAAGAGGAAGGTGTCCTTAGCCCGCCTGCCGGCCTCAGCCTTGTGGACAGCCTCCGTTAATTCCTGATTCTTGTGGTCAATGATATCACTCCGCTCCTGCAGCTCCTTTAGGTATTTATCCCTTTCCTTTGTCCTGCGGCGGTTCATGACCAGATAGACCAGCTGCCCTACGGCATATAGAATGATAATCAGGAATACGATAGGAATGGCGGGATACTTTGATAGGAAGCCCGCAAGGCTCATATTCTCGTAACGGCGGCGAACCCATTTCTCATCCAGGGCCACCAGCCGGCCCTCCATGGCCATATCCCGAATGGCCGTATTCATCCGGGTCCGCAGCCTATCGCCCTTGGCCCTAAGGGCTATGCAGCCGTACATATGGCTCACCGCATAGCTGTGGGTAATATCCTTGATTTCCAGTCTCTCCAGAAACATATTTCCCACCTGGATAGGGCAGAGCACAAAGTCAAACTCCCCCTTCTCCAGCGCCTTAAACATTTCCTCATAGGAGTCCATATGGATGATTTCCCTTGTCAGGCCTAATTCCGGGAACATCTGCATGGAGGCAATTCTCTTGCCATATAAATCACTATAGGATGAGACCGCCTCCCTGCCGTAAACCACATATTGCTTTTCAGCGGTGGGAATGGTGGCAATCAACCCGCTCTCTTTGGTAACCCGGTTCAGCTCCATATTAAGAATGGCGTCCGCCTCGCCCTCTTTTAGCTCTCTATTGGCCTCCGACCAGTCCATAAGCTCTAGATCCAGGTTCACCTCTAGGCGGTTGGCAATTTCATTAATGAGTTCCACGTCCAGACCGGCGTATTCCCCTTTCTCATCAATATAAGAAAAGGGATAATAATCTTTGTCCGTCACAACCCGAATCGTTTCGGAATAGCAATTATTGGCGGTAACCTCCATTTCCGGCTCCTTTTCAAAGGCATCCGACGTATATAAATAGGTTCCACTGATAATCAGGAGAATTGCCACTATTGTCAGGACAATGAATACTAGTGTCCGCTTTTTGCCCTTAGTTTCCGTATCGGAATATTTTTTCATCCACCCGTCCCCAAAGATTTGTCATATCCGGACCTATCGGACACAAATCAAAAGATATCCCAGTTAACCGGTCCTCCATCCAACCAGGCCAAGTCCGGTCTGCCGGAAGGATTTCTGCCGAAGAGTTTGCTGCCGAAAAGATTTCTGCCGAAGAGTTTGCTGCCGAAAAGATTGCTGCCGAAAAGATTGCTGATGATAATCCGGCGAATTTGCCTAGAAAAAACAATATTCTACATTTTACCAAATTTACATTATAAATCTATAATAATTCACTAAATTTTAAAAAATATAAAGAGACATCGGAAATCGTCACTAATCTTCGATTTCCGATGCCCTTAGAAATTATACATGCGCCCCCGCTGCAGGTTCCGCATCCCCCCGGCAGCAGAGCCGGTTCCTTAACCTATCTACAGGCCGCCCCGCAACCATGATTAGCTCCGCCCGCATCCCAGTTAAACACTTTCCGGCCCCGGCCCCTCTGCAGCCTATTTCAGAAGCTCTCCGGCAGGGCCAGGGGCACCGGCCCCGAGATTCCGCCACCGGCCAGCCCTCATTTCAGAGTCCCGTCCTGCACTTCACTCCGGCACTGGCTGGGCCCCCATTACAGAGGCCGTTTCCCGGTCCTCGTTCTTTGTCTTGCTTTCCTGTATATCCGCCTCCAGCACGGCCCCGCCGGTATAATTATTGATTCCTTCGATGACAATGCTGTTATCACTCAGGGTCGCCGTGAAGTCACCCTTAGTACCGTCCTTGGAAAGCTTCATGCCAATCTTTTTGGTCCCGTTATCGAACTTGAGACCGGAAACCTTGATCTTCCCGTTCTTCACCTTAGGATTCTTCTTGATATAGATATTTTCCTCCGTAATCTGTACCGGAGCAATATCAAACTCAAACTTGGTCTTCTTGAAGAAGGTCTTCTC
>JAILCB010000176.1 GCA_024680595.1 Lachnospiraceae bacterium
TGATGAAGATTCCGCCTTGCACCTTCGGCACCCTGCCCGAAGCAGGGGTTCTCGGGATTTTCCTCCACTTCCTGTCCTTTTGTTCAAGAAGCTTCACCGGAACTATATATTTGCGACGATTATTATGCACGGAAGGCCGGAATTTGTCAACCGGCCAATCATTTTTCAGACAAATGTTTTATTCGCTTTAGTCCCTATTATATCCTTTAGCCTGCACTTGAGAATCTTGAGCCTGGTATTGCTAAAGGCGAAATAATCGTCATGATTATAGAATTGGTTCAGGCCATCATGCTTCAGCTTGCCGTTATACATATTTTCAGTGGGTTTATCAGAGCGGTATCTCCCGATATGGGCATTCCGGGTGAAGGTGGCATTGAAGATCTGGCTGGGGTCAGCCGCATAGGTTTCTATGGTTATAATGTCATTCCCGACCTTGGAAACATTTGCGGCATCATGTGATTCATATTTTGATGTCTCAATATAGAAACCGGCAAGCATACTCATCTGATTTTCAGTCAGTTCACCTTTTTCCTTGAAAACTTTATAGAGCCTCTCTATCAATTCTAATTTCGCCGGTTTATTTTTTTCTATAAAGGCGTTGTCCACCAGCTGCTGCCTGTGACTGTAGAGGAATTCGATGGTTTCAGGAAGGTTGTTCTTGAGCTTTTCTGCAGATATATAGGTATAGGGCATCTGATTCTGACTGCTTGTATGGGATGACATGATTGCATTAAGGAAGGAGGCGTTGTCTATACAGGAATTGATACAGACGGTTTCCTCGGAATCCTCATCCATATCCCGAATTTCCTTGAGCTCAGCCGTGTTCCGCCGAAGCTCTTCCGAGAATTCATCCAGGACCTGATTGATTTCCTCTTCGCTGGGAGCCTTTCCGTCGATCCGTATGTCCTTAACCTCAGGAATATTCATGAAATCCTGCCTGTTCTGATTGATGCGTTTCATATAAGCGGAGAATTTCCAGAGGAAGGCAGGGGAGGCGTCACTGGACTGAGCCATTTTGTGAGTGTTGCCCTCCACGATCTTGGTATAATTCTGACAAGCTTCCCTACTGGCCTTTTTGGCTTTCTTTTCCGCTAATTTCTTGCTCATGCCCTTGGCCGCGTATTCTTTTTTTAGCAATTCTTCCAGAGTGGGCTGGATAAACTGTTCCAGGAACTCTTGAAATTCCTCCTGTGAATCATCAATATTCGAAGGGTCTTGATCTAATAGTGTCTCAATCATTTCCACGGCATAATAGTCCTTGAATCTGGGCATATGCCCTTCATCCTTTAGCTTGCCGTTTTCATCCAGTAAGAGGTTGGTAAAGGCCTTGAACATCAGGTTCATAGTCTTCCGCAAGGGGATTCTTTCCTGACTTGGCTGTCCCTTTCTCAGCATAGTGTATTCGGGCATGGAGGGCCGGATTTCTCTCAAAAACTTATTGCCGGGAACCTTCTTGGCCATTAGGTAACCCTGGCCATATAGGAGGATTTCTGAGGCTTCCCGCTCGGTTACATAGAAATGTCTGGAGGAACCGCCGTATTTCTGGAAGTCCTCCTCAGAAATCTGATTCCCCAGGACATTATTCTGATAGTTCAGTTTCTGGGCTTCCTTGGCCGCCAGATTTACTCCCCATAGATTTAGGGAGGCGTTCAGCTCATTCTGCATGCTGAAAATATTAGATAATAGATTGCTTATGTGCTTTTCCGCTACCTGGTACTGCAAAATCTCAGGGTCTTTGACCCCCCGACCGTGACGATCTCTTAGGGAAGAACCGTATTTTTCGTTATTGAGGAGTGCCTTTGAGGAAGCCTTGAGAAGGGCGATGCCCAGAGATCTTCTCTGATTTTGTTTGCTCCGGGGATCCTTCATGGCATTCAGATAGTTGCTGTAGGCCTGTGAAACCTCATTATCGGAGAGAATAATATTCTTTAGCTCCAGAATAACCTTTTGACGATCATTTAGGTGAAAGCCCTCATTTATGGTCTCATATTCATTCCTGTCGTTCCGGTTTATTTTTTGATCCTTCTGTCTCTGATTTATTTCTGCCTCGATACCGGCGACCACAAAGCCTTCATCCTGCTTGTCCAGAATATCTGTGAGGGGGATGGTGGTGTTTTTATCCGCATTCTCCAGGCTGTGTCTGGCACCCAGGTAACGGCCGGAATGTATGGACAGGAGATCCCGGATATTCTGTACGGCCTTGTGGCGGTCCAGCTTCATATTCTTGCCCTTTAGGTAGGAATTGGCGGTCTGGATGACCATGTAGCTGAGCCGGTCTAAGTAGATGACGGTATCCATGTCCACCACCATATTATCCACATCGGATCCGATTAGGGCCAGGGCGTCAAAATACTTATGGAAGGCAGAGACAAAGTCGTCATAATTCTGATGGCTGCCCTTTCCGGCCCTTTGCAGGGCGTAATTAAGCATCTGCAGCTGGCTTAGGGACTGGGAACTTCTGTCCTGGGAAGTCCGAAGGGCGGACCCGGCCTCTGCCATCTTGGTGGAGCGGTAGGCGGTTTTACAGTATTCCTCCCATTCCCGGCCTTTATTCCTGTAACGTATGGCGTCGACTTTCTTGGAACGGGAATCATTCTTGCTGACCTGCACTACATCCAGATTGCGGATATCCACGTCGGCAACCCCGTCCTTCATGACCGGTCTTACCATGGTGATGGCGTGGTTTTTTCTGGCGGTAATCATGGCGGCGTAGGCGGACAGTACTCTATGGGAATAACCCTCGAGCCCTCCTCTATAGTCGTAGTTCTTGCGAACAAAGTCCTTTAAGGGGATACCGTCTACATAGAGGAAATCTAAGGTATTACTGGAGCCCACGGAATCGTAAAAGCTTGATTCCTCAATGGAGGGGTTTTGGGACTTTCCCGCCCATGTGTCTATTTTTTTCAGGAAGGAATCGCCATTACGCAAATCCGCCTCAGTAAACCTGCCCTGTTTGACCAATCTGTTCCGGAAGCCGTCCAGCTCTGCCTTGGCCTGAATGGCATCTGGTTTTTGCTGTATCTCCAGGTTATTCTTTTGGGCCATCTCCCGCTTTAAACGATTGACCTTGACCCGGATGGGAGGCCGCTTGATTTCCCCCATGCCCTCAAGGACATCATTGAGAAGAATTTCATGTTCATCCATTTCTCCAAATAATTTGATGCCTTCTTCCACTAGCATGGAATTCTCCTCCATGGGGATCTCGCTAAGGTCATCATCAAACATCTTGTAGAAAGGGTTATCTTCCAGGGATTTCTTTTTGTTCTGGTTTTGTTGAGCCGGTTCCTGAAGCCGGACATTTACTTTCTCATGCTCTTCGGCTACAGCCGGAACCATGTTCTGATGGTCTTGAACCTGTTGATTGCCCTGGTACATGGGGTTTGCCAGATTTGGCATACTGTTGCTTCTCTGGATATTGGTATTAATACCGCTGTTAAATGGATTTTGTGTCTGTTTATTTTTTTGTGAAAAAGAATCTCTTCCCATTATTTTTTCTCCGACTCAAATATCTCTCTCAAGATTTGGTGTGGGGTTGGGGTCAGCCTTAGAGGACATCTTTCATCCCTTAGGGTCCGGGCAAGACGTATGTCCACTGGAAGTTCTGCGCCTTCGCGGATCACTTATCCCGGTGGAAGAATAGATCCTAAGTGAGGCGAATCTGTAGTTTCTTTGGTTCATTCTGTATGGCTGTCCGCCTAGATCCTCGGATTTTCAAAGGCTCTATTTGGATCATCCAGGACTTGCCTAAGAGACAGAACGCTGTTTTCACCCATTCCTTCCAGCTTTATTTTTGCCTTTTCGTAGCGGCTGGAATGGTTTTCTAGGAGGTCTAGGATTTCCTTCGCCGCCTTATGGCGGGGCAGCTTCATATTTTTGTCAGACAAATAGTCCTTGGCGTTTCGGATGGCAATTAAGCATAGTTTGTTTAGGAGGTCCACCGTTTCCCTGTCTACATCTATATTTCTGATATTGGAAGCTACTATGCTGACACCCTCAAGGTACTTATTGAAGGTTCCTACATAGTAATCATAATTCTTGTGGGTACCCTTTCCGGATTCGCGGAGAATTCTGCTCATTCTCTGCAGATCCTCAAGGCCATAGAGGGTTTTTTCCCGGGTAGCCAGTAGGGCAGAGGCAAAGCTCGCCGTCTTAATGGCACTTAGGTTAGTCTTGCAGTATTCGGTATACTTCTTGCCCTTTTCCAGATAGCGCCTGGCGGCATTCTTTCTGGAACGGGAATCCTTTTCCTTGGTCTGCTCTACGTCTAGATTGCGAATATCCGGTTCGATTTGGCCGTTT
>JAILCB010000181.1 GCA_024680595.1 Lachnospiraceae bacterium
CAGGAGCGACAGGAGCGACAGGAGCGACAGGAGCGGCAAGATCAGCAGGAGCGGCAGGAGCAGCAGATCAGCAGGAGCGGCAGGAGCGACAGGAGCGGCAATAGCGGCAGCAGCACCAGGGGCAGCAAGAGCAGCAAGACCAGCAAGATCAGCAAGATCAGCAAGAGCGTCAAGAGCGTCAGGAGCGTCAGGAGCGTCAGGAGCGTCAGGAGCGACAGGAGCAGCAAGAGCGGCAGAGGATGCAGGCAGCATAGGATTTCTCTCTGCCTGCAAGGACTGGCCTCGTGAAATAAGGCTGAATAGGAAGTTGGGGACAAATACTTTATGGAGTATTCAATCGGTGAGGTTTCTAGGATCCTAAATGTATCAAAGGACATGATCCGCTATTACGAAAAACAGGGGGCCATCTTTGCCAGCCGCAATCAAAAGAACAACTACCGGTCCTATAACACCATGGAGGTTTTCTGGCTGCTGGAAGCCCTGCAGCATAAGAGCTGGGGCATTCCCATCAAGGGAATCATTGACATTCGCAAGAACCGATTCGAGCAGAATACGGATGAATTCCTGAAGGAAGAGATAGAAAGGCTGAATGAGGAGCTTTCCTATAAGCAGGTGTTGTCCAAAAGGCTGGAGCAGGTTCGGGAGCAGATAGCATTTGGGAAATATAATGTGGGAAACTTCTGGGTCAAACGCATACCGGCTGTATGGAGATGTCCCTTGATTACAGGACATGGAGATGATTACGATCGCTTCTCCATAACCGATAAGGAGAGCCGGATAGTATTTAATGAGAGAAATACACCTTTCTTTGAGAGCGGGCTCACTGCCTATGAGAATCGGGTGGAGTGGGAGATGACAATCCTGAATGAGTATGCAGACGCGCTGGGCCTGTCGCTAAAGGACGGATTTTCCTTCACTCCGGAGGAGACCGCGCTTTGTACGCATATTGATATTGGAGAGGTAGGGGAATTTGACCCCGGGGTATTTGAAGTGCTTCCCGCCTATGCGGCATCAAGAGGATACAATAGAAAGGACAAGGCGCCCATGCGGGGGACCCTCATAGGCCGGGGCTATGACAATGGCCGCTTTCACAGGATAGTGAGACTGTACCTACCCATCGAGGACGCATAAATGAGGAAAGATACCACCTAAGGCCGGGGCTATGACAATGGCCGCTTTCACAGGATAGTGAGGCTGTATCTACCCGTCGAGGACACGTAAATGTGGAAAGCTACCACCGTAGGCCGCGATTATGACAATGGCCGATTTCACAGGATAGTGCGGCTAAACCTACCCGTCGAGGACGCGTAAGTATGGAAGGCTGCCAAGGTTTGTAAGCAGGGTTTAACTGCCTGGCAAATCGAGGTGCGGCCGATTTTCCCCAAATTCATTCAACGAATAGCAAAAATTAAACAGTATAAAGTAATGTCACAGACCACAGGAAAGCCCGTTTTTTAAGGCTTTTTCCGGCTCTGTGATTTTTTTCACAATTTTTCAAATTAAAGCTTGACCATGGAATCATTCCATACCCTATCATTCTTTTTAACAAGGAAATTGCTTCGGAAGTGAAGGAGAAAGAATGATGATGAAGAAATTATTTACACCTGCAAAGATAGGAAATTGTGAGATTCCCAATCGCCTGATAGTTCCTGCTATGGTTATGAATCTCTGTACAGAGGACGGCATGATTACGGAGCGCTACATTAAGTATATGGAGGAGAAAGCCAAGGGTGGCTGGGGTCTCCTTATTACCGAGGATTATGCGGTTAATGAGAATGCCAAGGGATACAAGTTCATTCCCGGCCTCTATAACGACGATCAGATCGAAGGCAATAAGAAGCTGACCGAGACCATTCACAAGTATGATTCCAAGATTTTCTGCCAGATGTACCATCCCGGCCGTCAGTCCAAGCATGATGTCAATGGTAATGTGCAGCCGGTTGCCCCCTCTGCCATGAAGGATCCTTTCTGCATGGATCTGCCCCGGGAGATTACTGTTGAGGAGATTCACCAGATCGTGAAGGATTTCGGCTCTACTGCTAAGAGGGCCAAGGAGTCCGGCTTTGACGGAATTGAAATCCATGCGGCCCATGGTTATCTGATATCTGAGTTCCTGTCTCCCTTCACCAATAAGAGGGTTGACGAATATGGCGGCTGCTTCGAGAACCGCACCAGGATTTTGGATGAAATCTATGCCTGCATTCGTGAGAATGTAGGGGATGATTATCCGGTACAGGTCCGTATTTCCGCTAATGAATACCTGCTGGGCGGACGCACGGAAGCTGACACCTATGAGCTGGTCCGTCACTTAGACGAGCTGGGAATTGATGCCATTCATGTTTCCAACGGAATGTATGCCTCTCCTGTTGTCCGTCAGATTATTGCCCCCATGTACACGGAGCATGCCTTTAATATGGATACGGCGGAGCAGGTGAAGAAGCTGGTTTCCTGCCCTGTCATCGTTACTAATAGAATCAATGATACCAAGATGGCCGATACCATTCTGGTCATGGGCAAGGCTGACTTCATCGGAATGGGAAGAGGCTCCCTGGCGGATCCCCATCTGCCTAATAAGGCCAAGGCGGGACAGTTTGAGAATATCCGCTATTGCATCGGCTGTCTGCAGGGCTGTGAGGCCGGGCTTCTGGCCGGTACCTGCGCCACCTGTCTCGTGAATCCCAGGGTTGCGAGAGAGTACGAGAATCCCATGGAAAAGACAGATGCGCCTAAGAAAGTTATGGTTATCGGAGGCGGTCCTGCCGGCTTGATGGCTGCTGAGACTGCTGCAAAGATTGGTCATAATGTGACTGTCTATGAGGCAAGCGAGCATTTGGGAGGACAGTTCCGTTCTGCCGCATTCCCTCCCGGAAAGGGTGAGCTTTCCACCTTTGTATCCTCTCTGCGCAAGAGCCTGTCAGATTTGGAAGTTCCTGTGAAGATGGGCACACCTGTCACGGAGGAGCTGCTTTCAGCGGAGAAGCCGGATGCCGTAATCATTGCGACCGGAGCTAAGCCTCTTGTTCCCCCTATCCAGGGTATTGATGGGGCTAATGTGGTGACTGCAGAGGATGTGCTTTTGGGTAATGTCGATGTGAATCCGGGACCGGTTGTGATCTGCGGCGGCGGAGAGGTCGGCGGCGAGACAGCCCACTACCTTACCCAGACCTGCCAGGACATCACCCTGGTAGAAATGCGTGACGACATTCTGGTAGATATGTTCCCCTTAATGAAGATGCAGCTGATGGAGTATATTAAGGAGGCCGGCATCAAGGTTCTGACCGGGGCAAAGGTATCCGCTATTAATGAGAAGGGTGTCTGCTATACTGATGCAGAGGGCAAGGAAGAGTTCCTTCCTGCCGCTACCGTAATCTCCGCATTCGGATACAAGGCCTATAATCCTCTGGAGGAAGCGACACGGAAGTGCTGCGACAATGTGAAGGTGGTAGGATGTGCGGTTAAAGCCGGCAATGCCCTGACCGCCATTCGCGAAGGCTACGATGCCGCTCTGGCAATCTGAGGCATATAATTACAAGCTGAAGAGAGCGAAGGCTACGATGCCGCCCTGGCAATCTGAGCATCATAATATATCTTTAAGTGGTGAATGGTAGGCCACTTCCAGGAAAAATACAAAACCATATGGCAATGTGAAATGATTTTTCCCCTGCGGATCCTCATCCGCAGGGGTTTTTCTCGTCCGTTTTCGGTACAGACGCCTTCCAAAAATGCGGATCCTCATCCGCAGGGGTTTTTACTGACCGAAACGGAGAAAACAGCAGTTTTGGAAGCTGTCAGTTGATTCTGGCCCGAATCAAGTGCCAGGTCCCGTCGGCAGGAGTTGAAAATATCTTCGAACCGGATAATTTTGATTGCAAAGAATATAGATCTTTTGATATTATGTTACTGATATACCTTGCACTTTTTTTCTGCATTGACTATTCAAGCAGTTACAGGGATAGGACAGAAATAAATCCATTATCCACAGATAAAACGCGATTATCCAGGAAAAGGACGCGATGTTCCAAGGAAGGAACGCGATTATCCAAGAAAAGGACGCTTTTATCCAAGAAAAGGGCGCGATTATCCAAGAAAAGGATGCGATTATCCACAGAAGGAACGCGATTATCCAAGGAAGGGATACGATTATCCAGGGAAAGGGCACGGTTTATCCGCTGAAAGAACTCGACTCATTCACGGAATCCATACAAACACAATGATTAGGAGAACAAAAATGAAAAAATGGAAGAACCGGTCGATAGTAACCTGGCTTATTACTTCGATGCTCATGACGTCCCTGTCGCCGACAGCTCTGGCGGCCGCCGAAATGGACGGATCGGGAATTGAGTCCTACTCGGAAGGACCGGAGTATGAGTTTATAGAGGATACAAGCGCAGTAGATCAGCTGAAGGATATTTTTACCACCATCGATCTGCAGAGCGCCACCATCCCGGCCATGCAGCAGGAGATGGAGGCGGGAAACCTGACCTCTGAACAGCTGACTCAGATGTATATTGACAGGATCAAAGCCTACGACACAGCGAAAAACCTGAATTCCATTATATGGATTAATGAGAACGCCCTTACCCAGGCCAAAGAGCTGGACCGGGAAAGGGCGGCAGGCAAGGTCCGGGGCAGCCTTCACGGCATTCCCGTCCTGGTCAAGGATAATTATAATGTGGCCGGCATGCCTACCTCTGCCGGGTCCTCCGCCCTTGCGGACATGGTGGTAAATGAAGACTCGGGAGCCGTGAAGAAATTAAAGGAAGCCGGCGCAGTGATTGTCGCCAAGGCCAATTTGTCCGAATTTGCCTGGAGCGCTGTTGATTCACATTCTACCCTGGGAGGGGATGTCCATAATGCTTACGATACGGACAGGAGTTCTGCAGGTTCCTCCGGCGGCACCGCCACCGCCGTGATTTCAAACTTCGCCGCCGCAGGTCTGGGAACCGATACCGGCGGCTCCATCCGAAATCCATCCTCCTGGTCAAATCTATATGGTATCCGGCCGTCCAAGGGCCTGACATCCATCGCAGGCGTCTTCCCCCTTCTGGCCGCCAGGGACACGGCAGGCCCTATGGCCAGAAATGCCGAGGATATGGCTCTGGTTTTGGAAACTATAGCTGGTGAAGATGAAAAGGATGACTATACGGTGGAAGTGAGTGCGGACAGCCTGGTGGGAGAGGGCTACCTAGAGGATCTCACGGATAATCCCTTAAAGGGGAAGAGAATCGGCTTCCTGACATCTTCCTTTGATTACTATACCCCTGACATTACTACCCTAAATGAGAAAATCCGAGAAATGTATGGTATAGACTATGATTTATTCCAGGAAGGAGATTTACCTGTTTCCGCTAATCTTTCCCCAGAAGCGGATGCCCTATGCCGGAAGGCCAGGGCGGCATTGAGAAAAGGCGGGGCCCAGTTCGTTGATTTATCGGGAATAGAGGGTTTATCCGATGAGGAACTCTTTCCTCTTTTATGGCTCACTGCCGCCGATTCAACGGAATATGATATCAATAAATTTCTCAGCGAATATGCCGGCGATAGTGAAATAAAAACCCTGAAGGATATCCTCTCTACCGGGAAGAATATCGGATACATTGGAGCATATATGCAAAGCTACCTGGATTCATTGGATTCATTAAAGGATAGCTATAATGCAGATGATTATGGAGAGTATGGATATGGACCCTATGGTGAGGAGAATTATCTGAGAAGCGAGGATTGGGAATATACTCTGGCATTTCGGAAAAAGATAACGAAAATTATGGAAGAGAATCAGATCGATGCCATAATGTACGTATACTTCACCAGCGGTTCCGCTACCCAGAACGAATATTCTTATACGAATAATGATTCCAAATATGATAGGATTTTTGGTCCTGTTCTGGGTCTGCCGGATGTCTCGATTCCTATGGGATTTATTGAGCAGGATGATGTGGAGCTGCCGATGGGACTCTCTTTGGTAGGAAGGTTCGGCGGTGAAAAGGAGCTCATGGAAATCGCCTATGGCTATGAGAAAGAGGCGGGCGATTTGATTAAAAAGCTGCCCTCTAATTCGCCGGCCCTGAGGGATGAAAACCTGAATTCCTATCTGGACGCCCTTATGGAGGAGGCCTGCAATATTCAGCCGGCCAAATATGGCTTTGACGAGAGTTCATCGGAGATTAAAAAGTTAAATGATGCCTATAATAAGGCTCTCGAGGCGGATTATGACGATCCCGACAGTGTCTACAATGCGGCCTATGAGCTGGCGGTGGCCTATGATAAGGTTACATATGATTATCTGCAAAAGAGGAAGAATGCGGGACATGTCTTCGTCAGGGGGCAGAAACTAAAGTCGGTGTCGGAAGACTTCTTTAGCGGAGTTGAGGGAATCAATAATTACAGGTCTGAGAATAAGAAGGTTGCCAGTGTTACAAAGAAGGGAAAATTCAAGGCCAAGAAGGCCGGTCAGACCGTAATCCATGCCCTTAATGCAAAGAATAAGAAAAACTATACTACCCTTTCCTCCTGTACGATTACGGTTGTCAATAAGCCAAAGATCAAGTTTGAAAAGAGCATGTCAAGCGAATATGTGGGAAAGACCATAGATGCCTTTGACTACATCCTGTCCGATGATATTGCCCTCCTAAGCCCCGACAAGTGGACTAGCAGCAAGGAAGAGGTGGCCACAATCAGTGAGGCGGGGAAGATTACCATTAAAGGAACCGGAAGGACCAAGATTACGGCCTACTTTGGAAATGTCAAGGTCAAAGGAAACCTAGTTATTAAATAGAATGGCGGAGCAGGGATCGTCCCGGAAGCCTGCCCTGACTAAAGGGCAGGCTTTCCCGCCCGCATGGAAGTGTAGACGAATCCAGGAAGCCTGCTCCGTCTAAAGGGCAGGCTTTCCCACCCAAATGGAAGTGTAGACGAATCATGGGAAGCCTGCTCCGTCTAAAGGGCAGGCTTTCCCACCCAAATGGAAATGTAGACGAATCATGGGAAGCCTGCTCCGCCTAAAGGGCAGGCTTCCCTGAGAGGCTGGGGTCGGACATCTGCGCGACAGGCTCTGTCCCGTGCAAGGTCATAGAAAGTATAAAGGATGGCCCAATAGCCGACGTTAATACCTAAAGGAAGATATGGCGAAAAAGACAAAAAAAACTGACAACTATAAGCAGGCAAATTTCTTCATGATAGCCGCAGGCGTTATGCTGCTGCTATATATTTACCTGCTTATAGGTCTGTATCCCTTTCTAATTAAGCCGGGATATGAGGATACATCTTTTGTGAAGTTTGGCTTCCTGGTGGCTGTCTCCTACGGTTTCTTCGCGGGTCCTATTTGGATCCCGACTTTCATCCCCCTATCACTGCTTTGTATCCTTGTAGGGACAGGGCTATATATTAAAAGGCAGGAAAAGGGAATAAAGGATTTCATGAAATCCCTCCGGTTTTCGACGACGGATATCATGGTGGCCCTCTACGCCCTGTTCGTGGTCATATCCACCATTGTCACTCCCTACCAGGAGGATCTCTTTTGGGGAGCCCCCCTGTCCAATATGGGTTTTGCCACCCAATTTATTTTTATCTCCATCTATTTCATTATCTCCAGACTATTCGACATGGAGGAGCTGAAAAGCGTTATATATGTTTCCCTTCTATCCTCCGCCATAGTTTTTGCCATAGGAATATTGCAGAGATTCGGCCTGGATATTTTTAATCTCTATGGCGGATTTAAGAATAATAGGCTCTTTATTTCCACCATTGGACAGCATACCTTCTTTTCGTCCTATATGATTCTTTTTATCACACTAAGCATTTTTCTGGTATGGATATCGGCCCCGGGTACATTGATGCGCAGACTGGCCGCTATCCATCTGGTAATAGGATCATGCCTGCCCTGTATCCTGAATGCGGATATGATTTTTGCCGGCTTGTTTTTTACCCTGTCCTTCCTCTTTGTCTTGTCCTTTGAAAGCATGGAAAGGATGAAGGCTTTCTTTGAAGTCGCGCTTATCATACTGCTTACTTGGGGCTTTCTAGGTATCATCTGGTTTCTGGTGAAACCCGAATTTGCCCTGGAACCCCTGCCTAAGTTCATTATGCAGTCACCCTTAATATGGATATTAGCCCTGGGTCTGCTCCTTATCTATCTATTCATCCGGAGGAAGGCCAAGGAGAGAGTCAGATTCGATTTGAGTAAATACCGCTATCTGGGAACCATATATATGGGGTTGGTGGGACTCGCCATAGTTGCTGCGGTAGTTTACATTATTCTAAACACATTACAGATCCTTCCGGAAAACCTGCGGAGCTCCGCAAATTATCTGCTCTTCGATCCCTTTTGGGGAAACGGAAGAGGGGCTATATGGCATGATACAGTATGGTCATTTCTAGGAGAGCTAAAGAGCTCCCCTCTGACGGCGATAGTAGGAGCCGGACCGGACCGGTACTTTAATGTCACCAATGACTATGTGCATGACTGGATCCTCATATATTCTGATAAGATAGCCCTATATGCCCATAATGAATGGCTGAATGCCTTTATTAATTACGGTCTCCTGGGCGGTGCGGCCTATCTTGCGGTCTTCATATCTGCGGTGATACGCTTTGTCAAAAACCGCGTGGGAACGCCCGTCGCATTTGGGGCCGCCGCTATAGTCGTTGCCTATCTCTCCCATCAATTCTTTGGCTACCAGCAGTTTATCAGTACCCCCTATATCTTCCTTGTACTTGGCATAGGAGAGCAGGCGGTCAGAGAGAGTCAAAGCAGCTAAGTTATAGAATGTCGGATCTCATCAGAAATTTGGATTACGTAGGCGACCAGCCCTCGCGGAGCGAAGGCCGCGTCCTGCGCAAAGTGCGGTATATGCGGGAGCGTCACCCTGCCGCATTCGGAGAGTTAAACTTTTGTCGGGCTTGTTTTGCCCGGCCTCAGGTGATATGATCTCCCGAGTCAGACCAGTTTTTTTGGAGGAATATAAATGTTCTCGGCACATAGAAAGAAATCCATATTGATTACCGGCGGTTGCGGCATGATTGGCTCCAATCTCGTCCGCAGACTGTTAAAGGATGGTTGGGATGTTTCCGTAGCCGATAATCTGTGGCGCGGGAAGATTGATTACCTTTATGATGAGGACGGCAAAGCCCTCATTGACCTTGAGAAGGATTTCTATAGGGTGGATCTCTGTGACAGGGAAGCCTGTGAAAGAGTGGTGGGCAGGACAGATTATATTGTCCATCTGGCGGCCAGGGTCGCGGGGATAGAGTATGTATTTGAGAACCAGGGAGACATTTTCCGGATCAATAATCTCATTAATTCCAATGT
This sequence comes from Lachnospiraceae bacterium, assembly GCA_024680595.1. Taxonomy (GTDB): domain Bacteria; phylum Bacillota; class Clostridia; order Lachnospirales; family Lachnospiraceae; genus NK4A144. The sequence continues at coordinate 9,308 of JAILCB010000181.1, forward strand.
GTTTCATGCGGCGAGAAAGGCTGGCAGGGACAGGATAAAGGGAATAATTTATGTGGGAACCGCCTGCAGTTTTCCCATGACCAGACAGAATATGCCGGATCCCGAGCCTTTGAGGGAGGATGAGCTTTTCCCGGCCTATCCGGAGTCGGCCTATGGATGGAGTAAGCTCATGGGCCAGCTGGAGCTGGAATATCTGGAGAAGGAGACAGGCATCCCCTGCTGTACCCTGATACTTCATAATGTATACGGCAGTCCCACTGATTATGGCGAGAGAAGCCAGGTCATACCTGCCTTGATTCGGAAAGCTGTGAATTTCCCCGTAGAAGAGTATGTTGTTTTGGGAAACGGAAAGCAGGAAAGGGCATTTATCCATGTGGATGATGTCATAGAGGCCTTTGTATTGGCACTGGAAAAGGGCTGGGGAAAGGGCTGTATCCAGATTGGCCCTTCCTATTGCACCAGTATCAGGGAGGTGGTTGAGACCGTAATCGGCATTTCCGGGAAAAAGATCCAACCGCACTTTGATGTTTCAAGACCTGAGGGTAATAAGGCCAGATGCGCAGACTATTCCAAGGCAAGGGAAATACTGGGCTGGGAACCCCGGATCAAATTGGAGGAAGGCCTCTCCCGGTCTTATAAGTGGATCGAAGACAGCATTAGGAAGGATAGGGTGGGGACCACCAAGGAAGGAACCGCGACTTGAAAACAAGCAATACGAATGATGGAGCGAAGCAGAATGTCTAAGCCCTCCGGCCGAAGAAAGCGCCTTTTACTTGTGTCAACAAGGCTCTTCTGGCCCACAGACGCAGGACACAGGATCCTTTTATATAATTATTGCAAGGGATTATACGATCAATATCATTATGATATCTATATGTACTCATTTCTGGAATACGGGCAGAGCTATTGTGATAAGGATAAGCCATATTTCATAAAGAAAGTATTCACGGCAGGCCAGCCCGGTTACCTGCAGATAATCGGGAATATGGTCAGGCATTCTCTCGCGGGAAGAAATAGATGGTCCTTCCAAAGCTCACTCTATTACAGCAAGAATAATGAGAGGCGGATAGAAAATCTGGTCCGCAGGATAAAACCCCATGCCGTGATGATGGATCTGGTCAGATTATCACGGTATTATACTTCAATGAAGAATTTTCACGGACTCAAAACCATCTTCATGGAGGATGCCCTGTCGAAGCGCTACCTGCGTCAGATCCAGGCGGTCAGGAATGATTCCGGCATAAGCGGGCGATATGAGAAGTATTTGCCAAAGTGGTTTAGCCGGCTCATTAATTCCCGCTTTCTCAGGAACTTTATATTGAAGGAAGAGAGCAAACGCCTGGTGACGGAGGAGCTGGAGGCCGCCCGGAATTTTGATGCCCTCATCTATGTCAATAGGTTTGAAACGGAGGACATGAATAAAGGCTCCGGAAGGAATAATGCCTATACGGTTACAATGGGGGCGGATTGTGATTATTTCGGAGAAGAGATAGAGGTCGAAAAGGTTCCCAATACCCTGTCCTTTGTGGGTAATATGACCGTAGCCGCCAATGCCGACTCGGTGCGCATGATCATGGATAAGATTCTGCCTCTAATTCCTAGTAGACCTGTCATCCACTTTATCGGGGCGGCTCCTGAGTCCCTGAGGAGAGAGTACCGGCATAACCCCCAATGTGTCTTTGAGGGTATGGTTCCGGACATCAGGAAATATGTGAAATCAACCATGGTTGTCCTGTCTCCCGTTGCATACGGGACCGGGGTGAAGACAAAGACCATTGAGGGCATGGCCATGTCCATGCCGGTGGTGACCAATTATCTCGGTATCGACGGCCTGTCGGCCAAGGTCGGTAAGGATCTTCTCATGAGTGATGACTTTGCCGAGATGGCCCGGATGGTGGAAGACCTCCTGCACGATGAGAAGAAGAGACGGGAGCTTGGAAAAAACGGCCATGAATATGCGAAAAGAATGCATCGCTGGGAAGACATATACAAGGTCTTTGGGGAAATGGGATTCTGAGCCATGAATATGGCAATCGTCCATACAGCAGGCCTGTTGAGAGGAAGGGGCTTTGGAGTTGAGAAATGAATATCTATATCGATTATACGGCGGTAATAGAGCTTGAAAAGGATATAGGCAAGTATACCGGGGCCGGGAATTATACAAGAGATTTGATCGCCCTTTTGAAAGAGCATGGGGTGGCCTTTCAGATCCTGATATATAAAGGCTTTATTCCCCGGAAAGGCTGGGAAAAGGACCTGCTGGAGGGCTCCCGTCTTGTCAGAATCGGGGACATCACGGATTTCCGCTTTTCAAAAGGGGATCTTTTATTATTACCGGCGGTAACCGGGCGTATTCTTGTCAGAGTGGCTCAGATTCGGAAGAGAAACAGGAATCTCAGGATCTATGCTGTCATCCATGACAGACAGCATAATATCAGCCGCTTTGACCCCATGGACAGATATTTCCAGGAGGGGATCTTCAGGCTTGTCCCCTTATTATATGCGAAATATAGGATTAAGAAGCTTCTTTATGATTTGTGTTACCCCCTATGGATAGGGTCCGTTGATAAAGTATTTACCGTGTCTAATTATACCCTTCAGGCTTTGGGACACAGGAATCTGAAGCGGATAAGCTATTTCTATCAGCCTACATCTGTCGCCCTAAGCGCCCCGGTCAAGGTGCCGGGATATGATGAGATGGGAGAATATATCCTATTTGTCAGCGGAGGAAGGCCGGAAAAGAATCTGGCAAGAGCCCTCCTTGCCTTCCGGGATTTCTGCAGGGAGGCGGAACCGGACACCAGGCTCTGTATCACGGGGATAGACAGGAGCAGGCTATATTATATCGCCCGGAAATTGAAGCTTAGCCCCGGGTTTATGGACCAATATGTAAGATCCTATGATTATGTGGATAGGGGGCAGTTAGCCTTTCTCTACAGGAATTGCAGATATCTTCTTTTCCTGTCCAAGGGCGAGGGCTTCGGGCTCCCGGTCCTGGAAGCAGTCCAGTCCGGCAAGACGGTTCTATGCTCACGCCAGTCAGCCATGCCCGAGGTCTGCGGCAGCATCCTCTATTATGTGGATGCCTTTAATCTAGCCTCTATAAGGGAGGGCATGATATATCTGAATGATGACAGGAACCTCTTATACAGGGAAAGGCTGGCGGCGAAAAAGAAGAAGATCATGGATGAGCAGATCGCGCTGGATAAGCAGGTTCTAGTGGATGAGGTAATCGGACTATGACTGTGAAAGGCAGCACCGCAAGCCAGAGGATATTGGACAGAGTTGTGCTTGTCGCACTTATAGCGCAAATAGCCTTTATTATGGTTATGAACCTGGTCAGGGCGGATACCATTATCGATTTTGATTCGTCCAGTGCCTATATGCATGAAATGGAGATGGCTAATCAGGGGACTATCTTTCCGTCGGAATACAGCTACCAGGCCTCTCTGGACCTGGACAGTGCGGCTGTCATATCGGCCTTTCTATACCATTTCACCGGAAATATTTTCCTGTCCAGAGGAATCGCAAATAACCTGGTGGTGCTCCTTTATATCTATATCGTGACCACGGTACTCGCGAATCTTTCCCTTTCCAAAACATGGAAGAGATTCGGCATCCTACTGTTTCTAATCCCCTACAGCATGAATATTCTCGGCTACTGGCGGACCCTTTTTGCGGGCGGGGGATTCTTTGCTTTCAGGGCCCTGGTGCCCCTCCTTCTTATCAGCCTGATCCTGGATATAGATAAGGGAAGGCCTATTAAGGAATATGCCTTCAGAGCCTTCCTTACCCTATTCCTTGTATTTCTCACGGGCCTAAGCAGCGGGGCCTATATTATGTTCTGCGCAGTATTCCCTCTACTCCTTTGGGAGGCGGTGAGAGCCTTCCTGAAAGCGGATTTCAGGGCTCTCAAATCCAAAAGAACCCTGCTTGGAATGGCGGGGCTTCTGGCCGCCGGTCTGGGTATAATAGCACAGAAGACGGTGGGCTTTTCCTCTACGGCAGACAGCAAGCTTATTCTAACATCTAAGAAATGGATTGATGCCCTGCTTTCAAGCTTTGCCGGGCTTTTCGAGCTTTTTGGAGGGCTTACGACCCATGAGGGGGTGAGGCTTTTCTCCCTTGAAGCCGCGGGGACTGCGGTCAATGCCGGGGTGACAATCCTCCTTATCACGGTAATAATATATAGCTTTAGGACCTGCATAGAGAAGAGATCCATATCGAACATGAAGGGCTATATCTTTTCCCTCATGCTTGTCAATGTGCTTATGTTTGCTTTCCTGGATCTGAAGTACGGGGATACGGTCTTTGAGAGCAGGTATCATCTGATTCCCATGCTGCCGGCCTTTTTCCTGCTCTCGGGGACTCTGGAGGAGCTGCCGGACAATGGCAGGCTCAGAAAGCCTCAGGCTAATTGTCTGCAGATATTGATTGTCGGGCTTTTCCTTACATCCCTCCTCTACGGGGATGCCCAGTGGCTCTATGCCAAGACCGCCCTTGGATCCGAAAAGCTTTCAGAGCTCAATCAGATTATTGAGGGGGAAGGGGTGAATACGGCATTTGTTGTGGGCGAGGACAGCAAGGATCTGGGGAGGAAGATCCGGGTCTACAGCGGGGACACTCATTATATCGTGGTGAATGACGGCGCAGAGTCAGCCTTCCGGACTACTTGGGGAGGGACCACCCGCTATCTGGATAATTCCATGCAGGCCGGAAGGACGGCCATAATCGCTTCTCCGGAAGCCTATGCTACCCTGCCGGAATACTTGATTTCAGATATGAAGTACCTAAGGGATTATGACGGCCTTGACATATATATAGCAGATGAAAGCAGGTTTGACTGTGTGGGCGGCCCCGTGGCAGAGAAAGACAGGGTGGTGGATTTCCCCTATTCTCCTGGCTACTCCTATGAAAATGCCCTACTGGACCGGGATGGAACCCTGGCCATCAAAGAGGGGGGAGGACGGTTAATAGGAGAATATGCCTCCGCTCCCGGCAGCTGGGATTATACAGTCTATTATGATATGCCGGATACAGGAGAGGGCGGCCTTATTGAGATAAAGGTGGGAGATAAGGAGCCGGTCAGAATGGAACTGAAAGCAGCGGACAATGTGGCAAGAGTTGACGGCGTGGTAATGCAGGAGGGGGAAAGAGTCCGGTTTGATATGAAAGCACCCCAAGGCAGCCGAATCAAAAGAATTGAAATTACACGCAGGAAATAGAGGAAAGCCCCATGAAAATACTCATATTTGCTGAATTATATTATCCGGATATCATGGGCGGCGGCGAATTCTCGACAAAACAGATGACGGAGGGCCTTGCAGAGAGGGGACATGACCTCATCGTTTACTGCCTGGGAAAGAAAAACTGCCGGGAGGAGATACAGGGCGTTCGGGTCAAAAGGAAGTATATCAGGGGAACAAGTGAGCATTTTCTAAGCCTTGCAAAGAATAATCCCATTCCGGCTCCCTTCACTCAACTTGACAAGATTCGAAGGAAATGGGGTGACCTTTACCCAAATAAAAGATGGTATCGATATTATAGGGCCATAATAGAAAAGGAGGGGCCGGATCTAGTTCACACGGCATCTCCCATGTCATATCTGGGACGGGTCAATCTGTGGAAGGCGGCCTACGACCTCCATATCCCGGTGTCCCATGTGTGCAGGGGGCCAAATCTCCTTCAATTAAATTTCCTGGGCGGCAGATTGGATAGCTATAATCGACACCTAAATGCCGGGGCTTCCGCCTATCTCACCGCCCTGGCGGCTCCTTCCCGATATATGCTGGACAGCCATAACCGGGCAGGGATAAGAGGGAAGGCCTTCAATGAAGTCATATATAATGCGGTGGATTTCGACCTGGTCCCCCTTGGGGAAGAGCTTATGGAAGAAAAGGAGAATCTAATCCTCTATGCCGGGGAGCTCAGTGAGAAAAAGGGTATCTCTACCCTGATAAAAGCCGTGGACGGACTTCAGGATGTCAGACTCCTCCTCATCGGAAGGGGAAGGCCGGAGTCCCGGATAGAAAGGACCGGAAAGGTAGAGCTGCTGGACTGGATGGAAAGAGAAGAACTCTATACCTACATGAAAAAGGCCAAAGCAGTAGTTCTTCCTTCCAAATGGAATGAGCCCTTTGGAAGGATACTCATCGAGGCCATGGGTCAGGGGACCCTGGCCATTGGAAGCGATAGGGGAGCCATACCCGAGGTGCTGGATTTCAATAGGGATTATATTTTCAAAAGCGGGGATGCGGCGGGTCTGCGAAACCGTCTGCAAAGGGTCCTTCGCATGTCCTCCAGCCGGTATAGGGAGGAAGTGCAAAAGCAGCGGAGGACGGCCTCCTACTATAGGGATGCCACATATATAGATCATTGGCAAAGCTTCTTTTTGCAGCAGCTTAGATAAACAGGATAATAACCTCATGAAAAACATTGAAGCAGAGATTGCCCGGTCTGAGGCAGGACGGTGCAGATAGCTGAAAGCAGCTGAAGATGGCCTTCTAGTACAGGGATGCCACCCCACCATGGGGGATCTGCTGGCGGATGCCATGGGGCGGCCTCCTACTACAGGGATGCCACATATATAGATCATTGGCAAAGCTTCTTTTTGCAGCAGCTATTATGAACAGGATAATATAATAATGAAAAACATTGATGCAGAGATTGCCCGGTCTGAGGCTGAGTGGTGCAGATATAGTTATCAGAATATGGGTGTCCGGGAGAGCCTAAAGCAGCTTTCCCGGGCTTTTATGAGAAGCGCCGGAAAAAGGGCGGGCCGGGTGGTCCGGAATATAGGCCAGGTCATGAAGAGGACAGCCTTTCAGCCCACATATGAGGAAGGAAAAGAAAACCTGGTGGTCTCACTCACAAGTACCGGGGACAGGATTCGACATATCCTTCCCACCCTTTATTCTCTTGCAGCCCAGACCCGAAAGCCGGATCTCATTGTGCTTTGGCTCGGAAAGGATAGGGCTTATCCCGGGAAAATCATTTCTCAGATTAGGGAAATGGGCGTCCTTATCAAATACCGG
>JAILCB010000186.1 GCA_024680595.1 Lachnospiraceae bacterium
CACCAGCCGGATGGTAGGGGCGTTATTAACAGAATCCTCGCCAATCTTATTGGTGACAAAGGCAAGATCGGTCTCGACCTCCTCACCATTGGCTGCAGCCTCCCTCTTCATCTCCTCGATGGCCTTGGCGGCGCCCTCATTCCCATAGAGAATCTGAATAGAGTGCTCCACTCCCGCCGTGGTGGCCACCATGGGAATGACCTTTTTGTGAACAGCCTTTCGAACCTCCTCAATCGCATAGAAGTTCAGAGGGTCGCTCATAGCCAGGAAGAGCTCATCCTTAACGACCTTGACCGGTACAACCTGATATTGCTTGGCAATATTCTTGGGTACAGTCTGAGCAAGCTCTGTCGGTATGTTTATCTTGGTCAAATCGATAAACTCGATGCCCAGCTGCATCTGAAGAGCCTCGATCAATTCTTCCTCAGAGATAATATTATTCGATATCAGAACCGTTCCCAGACGATCCTTTGTGCCCTTCTGAAGAGCAAGGCCTCTTTCCAGCTCCTCTTCAGAAATAGTACCCGCTGCCAGCAGCAATTCACCTAAACGTCTGTATGTCATACTATCCCAAAACTCCTCTCACGGCAAAATTCACAGAATATACATAATCTATCATAAATAAGAAAAGAAAACAACATTTCCGTTAAAATACAAAAAAATAATGAACAAAATATAAAAGTTTTATACAATTTTATCTAAATTTGTATACAAAAATCCTGCCGGATTAAAGTGCCTTTACTTCCAGACCCCGTTTCCTGATTCATTAAATTGACTGACTATAATAATGAGAGTAATATTGCTGTCTAGAAAGGAAGACTAACTATGATTATTGACATCCATACCCACACCTTCCCTGCCCGGGTCGCGGAATCCGCCATAGGGAAGCTAAGTCACGCATCCCATACCATTCCCTTCTCGGACGGGAGTGCGGAAGGCCTCTTGTCAACAATGACAGCTGCCGGCATCGATTTATCCCTTATACTGCCGGTAGCCACATCGGAGCGACAGGTGGAGCATATCAATGATTCCGCCGCCGCCCTCAACGAAGCCTACTCCGGAAAGGGGCTCTTTTCCTTTGGCTGCATCCATCCCAATTATGAAAACTATAGAAAAGAACTCCTCCGAATTAAGGAGCTGGGCCTTAAAGGCGTAAAGATCCACCCCGTCTATCAGGGTGTTGATCTGGACGATCCCCGCTATCTCAGAATATTCGACCGGATAGCCGAGCTGGGCCTAATTGCTGTCACCCATACGGGACTGGACGTTGGATTTCCGGGAGTTGTGCGCTGCTCCCCCCAAATGGCCCTCCATGTGGTAAAGGAAATAGGAGATTTCTCCTTTATACTCGCCCATATGGGCGGCTGGAAAAACTGGGATGAGGTGCCGGAGCTTTTGGGAGAAACCCATGTTTATCTAGATACCTCCTTCTCTACAGGCCGTATGCATCCCCTTTCTGACGGATACTGGACAGAAAAGGATCTGGACCTGCTGGACAGGGATGGCTTTATGCGGCTCTACAGGGCCTTCGGGCCTGACCGGCTCCTCTTCGGGACAGACAGTCCCTGGAGCCCCCAGACAGAGTCTGTCTCCTTTATTCAGGAGCTGCCCCTTGGAGCTAAAGAAAAGCGAAAAATCCTCGGCGAAAATGCCGCCTTATTGCTAAAGCTTATGTAACACCGAGGAAAAAATATTAAATATGAAATTATGACCTTGTCACGCCTCTCCCGCGCCCTGCGGGAGGACAGGCTGCCGGGGATAAAGGATTTCTGATGAAATCAATATCCTAGATATTGGCAAGAAATTCTGATGCAGACATACCTGACTCAATATAAATATCCTTCAGGAAGTCCTTTTGGGTTCGGGTTACCTCCTCATCCTTGTCAAAGCCCCGCTTCAACCATTCCTTCTCAAATTCCTGGATTATCTTACTGGTATTATCAGCGTTTGCATTTACCAGTATGCCGCCGGACACCTGATCCAACTCTTCATCATTTAAAACTGCTTCACGAATCGACATTTATTCAAATCCTCCGAGAAATCCAGTCACCGGACATCACGGGGATAATCCGGCAACTGAACCTTTTGCCTAGCCTAAACTACGACTATTAATTAACTCAACGATGAAGTGCATTGCCGGTCAGCCACAGCTTGCCGCACTTAGGGCACTCTCTTCCGGGATAAACCCGATCCCAGTTAAATACACAGACATGAGGCCTGTCCCAAGTATCCTTATTTCCGCAATAAGGGCACTTTGTATGGCTGGTGGTCTTCAGATGCTCGTGAACGGTAATGACATCGTTGAAATCATCGTGATTATAATAATCCTTCTTGCCACCGCTTACGTCACCCAATTCCTCTTCACTCATCTCTTTAATCTCGTCAGACATAATCATTCTCCTTTCACAATCCAATCAATCAGAATTCAAATAGCGTACGCGATTATACCATATAACTAATTCTTTGTGCAAGCAATCTTCAGACGACAATAGTATTTCTTTTCATACAGGAAAGTAGCTGCCCCCCACAAATTCCCTCACAAGAGAGTTCTTGGGCAAGTCCTCCGTACTGATGCCCAGGAAATACTGAAGGAACTTCAGAAGCCTCAGGGCCTCCCTATATTCCGGAGCCTCTTTGGGAATACTGAAGAGAAGCGGCTCCGCGAACTGCTTTAGAACCGGTATCTCATAGATAAGGGCAGAGTTAAACATGACATCCGCATTCTCCTGAAAAGGAAAGATGTACTGTCTCTCCCCTCTGCGCACGCTCTCCCACATGCCCAGAGTATGGGCGGCAGAGGCCCCCCTGGTTCTGGCGTCCCGCACCAGTCTCCTGAGCAGACGCCCGTCAGTGGTGGAAATCCGGTTATGCTCATCTACATTTAGGGCTGTCAGGGCACTGATATAAATCCGATACTTACTCTCATCCGGAAGAGATTGGGACAGCTTGTTATTAAGGCCGTGAATCCCCTCGATCACCAGAACATCATCCGAATGCATCTGAAGGGTATTACCCTTATATTCCCTTTCCCCGGTAATGAAATTATAGGTAGGCATTTTCACTTCTTTTCCGGAAAGCAGGTCTGACATATCCCTATTAAAACCTGCCACATCCAGGGCCTCCAGACACTCATAGTCCAGTTTTCCCTCACTATCCCGCGGAGTCTGGCTTCTTTCCAGGAAATAATTGTCCAGGGCAATGGCATGGGGCTTCATTCCATGGGCCCGGAGCTGTATAGAGAGTCTGTAGGAAAAACTGGTCTTGCCGGAAGAGGAAGGCCCCGCCACCATAATAAACCTCTTCTTTTTCTCCACAATTTCCGTGGCAATCTCTGCAATTCTTCTTTCCTGGAGGGCCTCCTGAGTCAGAATGAGCTCATTTATCCTGCCGGACACGATGCAGTCATTTAGGTCACCTACGGTCTCAACCCCCAGCATCTCCCCCCATTCCGTGGCCCGGTACAGGGTCTTGAAAAGCCCGGGCCTGTCCTCGAAGGGCGGTACCGTCTCCGGCTCCAGCCTCGTAGGCATCTGAAGAATAACCCCCTTCTCATAGGGAATCAGGTCGAAATACTTTAAGTATCCGGTGGAGGGCACCATGAAACCGTAATAATAATCCATAAAGCCATCCAGTGAGTACATATTTACATTTGAGCTCATACGGTAATGAAAAAGCTTGGCCTTGTCCGGCAGATCCTGGGTCTTGCACCACTCGCGAACCTCCTCTACCGGAAAGCTCTCCTTTACTATGGGCAGGTCCTCCCTTACCAGCTCCTGCATCCTGTCCTTTACCCGGGACAGAAATTCCTCTGTCAGATCCACATTGCCTAATACTGTACAGTAATAACCGGCCCCCAGGGCAAATTCCACCTTGAATCTTTTTATCCTTCCATGACCTGCCACATCCCGCAGAGACTTGATGAAAAGGAGGAAGGCGCTGCGCTGGTAGGCCTGATGCCCTGCCAAATCCCCAATGGTCTCAAAACCAATTTCTCCGCTTTGCATCACTGTATGATGAAGCTCTTTCAGCTTATAATCCTTTACTGCCAATACAATGGGATAGGAATAATCCTTCTGAAAATAGGAAGCCACCGTCTTTAGGGGAGTCCCCTTAGGGCATTCAAAGCTTTTTCCCTTATTTGTCACTATGACATTATCTGACATAATCCTGCACCTTTCTCTTATGAGGAAATTATATATAAAGCAATCCCCTTTCTACTGTACCCGGAAGGGCTCATCCTCCAATGACATGAGGGACAGCTCCGGGAAATTCCGGGAAAAGAAATGCCTCATAAAGCCTATGAAAATCTTCTCAATACCATAGTGACCCGCATCGATAACTGAAATTCCCTGCATAACTGCATCAATGCCTTGATGATGGCCAATATCTCCTGTAATCAGCACATCTGCGTCACAGGAAATGGCATCTGCTACAAAAGAGCCCCCGGATCCCGGCAGAATTGCAATTGTCTCTACACTCTCCTCCGCCTTACCAAAGACCCTGACCCCCGGTAATGAAAACCTCTCCCTGACCAAATCCGCACACTCCGACAGACTCATACTGTCCTGCAGCCTGCCGACCCTGCCGTAGCCCAGAACCAGGGGTTTCTCCTCAATCTCATACCGGATATGATCCCCTCCCCCGGAAGGAGCGCTGCACTCCACCTCTCCTTTTTCCTCTATTACCGGTTGAAGCACCTGGCAGTCCAGAAGTCCCAGCCTCTCTGCGGCGGCCTTACCCATACAGGAAATATCAAAATTCGTATGCATAGCGCAATATGAAATGTCATCCCGGATAAGCTCCACTACCCTGCGGGAAACAAAGTCCTCTGATGTAATTTTCTTCAGGGGATGAAAGATCATAGGATGGTGGGTCAGCAGCATATCGGCGCCTTCCTGATGGGCCTGCTCAATGACTTCATCTGTCGCATCCACGGCAAGACAGATTTTCTTCACCTTCTTGTCGGGCCTTCCCACTAAAAGGCCTACATTATCCCATTCCTCCGCATACCGCTCCGGCGCCAGTTCAAATAATGCCCTAATAATTTCACTGCATCTCATAGCACCCTATAGCCTCCTCAATTACAGACAGTTTATCAATGAGCTCACCCCTGCGTATCTCAGGAATCCCCTTTCGGGACAAAATTTGCATTGTTTCCTTTTTTTCTTTCCTTAAGAGCTGATGTAATACCGGATTCTTGTCTTGAAGAAGGTATCTGCCATATCGAAGCTCCGCGGCAGTATAGGAATCGGCCGGATTCTTTGGGGAAAAGGCCCTGTCCGTCTGTTCTCCTGCCCGTCGGGCACAGATAACCGGATAGAACTTCCCCTCCTCCAGCACCATTCTTTCCTCATAAATCTCATAGCCGGCTGAAAGGAGAAAGGATCGAAAACGCCCCGTTTCCGACTGGGGAGACAGGATAAATGCCTTTATTCCCGCTAAGAGCAGAGGATCTGCCTCCGACAGTATCCGGGTCATCAAATCCCCGCCCATCCCGGCAATAACTGCCGTATCCGCGGCTCCGGGGGTTAATTCCCGGAAGCCGTCGGATAGGATAAAGCATATCTCTCCAGAATCACCGGAAGCCGGGAACCCTGCCTCTCTGGCATTTCTCTCCGCCCTCTTCAGGGGCTCCCGGTTAATATCCATGCAAAAGGCCCTTTGAATTCTCCCCTCCCTTAAAAGACTAATGGAAAGGAGCCCGTGGTCACAGCCCACATCCGCGAGCTTTGCCCCCCGGGGCACCAGGGATGCAATTGTAGAAAGCCTTTTTGACAGATGCATATTTCAATAGTTCCACTTTCCGCCTATAAAAGCCTCAATCCAGATAATCGCGAAGCTTCTTGCTTCTACTGGGATGCCTCAGCTTTCTCAAGGCCTTTGCCTCAATCTGACGAATCCGCTCACGGGTTACCTTGAATTCGCGCCCCACCTCTTCCAGGGTTCTGGCCCTGCCGTCGTCCAGACCAAACCGAAGCCGCAGCACCTTCTGCTCCCGTTCCGTAAGCGTATCCAATACCTCATGGAGCTGCTCCTTTAATAGGGTAAATGCAGCCGCATCCGCAGGCACGGGAACCTGCTCATCCTGAATGAAATCCCCCAGATGAGAGTCCTCCTCCTCGCCAATAGGCGTCTCCAGAGAAACCGGTTCCTGAGAAATCTTCAGGATTTCCCGGACCCGTTCGGGAGCCATATTCATCTCCTTGGCAATTTCATCGGGAGTTGGTTCCCTCCCCAGTTCCTGCAGAAGCTGACGGGATACCCGGATAAGCTTATTAATGGTCTCCACCATATGAACCGGGATCCGGATGGTCCTGGCCTGGTCGGCAATAGCCCTGGTAATAGCCTGTCTAATCCACCAGGTAGCATAAGTCGAAAACTTATATCCTTTACGGTAATCAAATTTCTCTACAGCCTTGATAAGGCCTAAATTACCCTCCTGAATGAGATCCAGGAACAGCATGCCCCTGCCTACATAGCGCTTGGCGATACTGACCACCAGACGGAGATTGGCTTCGGCCAGCTTTTTCTTGGCTTCTTCTCCATCCTCGCCGCCCTTTTCCATACGCATAGCGAGATCAATTTCCTCTTCGGCTGAAAGCAGGGGTACCTTACCTATCTCTTTTAAATACATACGGACAGGATCTTCAATCGAGACACTGTCAGGAACACTGAGATCAATATTCTCGACCTCCGTATCATCATCCTCCACAGGCTCCAGATCCGGCTCGGGCTCCTCTTCCTCAGGCTCATTTACCTTGAGAAACTCGATTCCGTTCTGCTCCAATGTGTCGAGAACCCGCTCGTATTGATCCTCTCCGAGGCTCTGGCTGCTGAAAAAGTCATTGACCTCGTTATCCTCTAATACACCCTTTTTCTTTTTGCCGAGATCAACCAGTTCTTTCAGTTTTTCTTCGAAATTTGCCTGCACGTTTTCTTCCATGCATCCTCCCTTTACCAAATAATTACCATAATCTAGGAAAAGAACCAGGTACTTTTCCTATAGCACTACCTTGAGGCAATACATCGCCCCTTTTCTATCACCTATTAGACCCCCCAAGGGAAATCCTTATAGACGATAACTTCTCCATAACCCGCTTTTCCGCAATCATTCTGCCGATGGGATCCGAAAGCGAATCTTCCCCTTTTTCTGATACGGCATTTTCCACAGAATGTCCGGTCTCTTCTGCCATCCGGGCAAGACTTGCCCGCTTTATCCGAACAACCAAATCGGTTAAAGCCTTTTCCTTGTCCTCCCGGGACAGATCCCCCGGCAGCTCTGTAGAAAGAATTTCCGCCGCCGCCCTCTGTTCCTCCGGATCCTCAAATTTGCTTATAAATGCAGCCGGGTTTAAATGACCCTCCTCCATCTGATCGAAAAGCAGTTCCGCTGCCATACGGCACATGCCTTCCGAAAAATCCCCTGAAGCTAAATATGGCTTTATGGCGGTATAAACTCTCTTGTCATCAGCCAAATAGGTGAGAAGCAGCTTTTCCGCCTTTAGGGTACCGTCCTCACGGGGCCTGTCCCGTCTCCTCTCAGCGGAAAGCCGCACAGGCTCCGCCTTTCTATAATTATTGTCGGCACCGTTCAGGCTTCCGGAAAGCCTGGCCTGCTCCACCGCCCTCTTCAGGGTGTCCGATGGGATCATGTATTCGGAAGCCATAGCCTCCGTGTAATTATTCCGCTCCAGCTCATCGGAAATTGCCCCAAGCCTCCTTGCCATAGCCTGCTCAAACCGGGTTCTGCCCTCGGGATCACCGATATCATACTCCCTCTGAAGTACGTGAATTTCAAAATTCAGGCTATTTTCCGCCTCCTCAATCCGCTTTTGAAATTCCTCCGCCCCCAGATTCTTAATGAGCTCATCCGGATCCTTATAGGGCTCCAAATGAATAATCCTGGTAGAAATACCGGTCTCCTTTAGAATCGGAATGGCCCTAAGCGCCGCACGGATACCGGCATTATCCGAATCATAGGTCAGGCGCACATCCTCCGTCAATTTGTGCAGGAGATTGGCATGATAGGGTGTAAACGCGGTGCCAAGCGATGCCACGGCCTCCGTAAACCCCGCCTGATGCATGCTAATCACATCCATATAGCCTTCACAGGCAATCAGATACTTCTTTCTGGAGTTACGCGCCACATTTAAGCCATACAGATTACGGCCCTTATCAAAAATCGGTGTCTCCGGCGAATTCAGATACTTAGGATCCCCATTTCCCATTACCCGGCCTCCAAAGCCGATGACCCGGTTTCTGGTGTCCATAATAGGAAACATGACCCGGTTTCGAAAGCGATCGGATATCCCCCTCCTTTCATCAATATAGACAAGACCTGCCCGGGAAAGCTCTACATCTGTAAAGCCCTTCCCTTTCAAATGCTTCCAAAGCGGAACCCCTGCACTGGCATATCCTAGTCCAAAAGACCTCATGGTCTCCTTTGAGAGCCTGCGCTTATGAAAATATTTCCTCCCCTCCTCTCCCTCCGGGCTTCTCAAAAGACGGAAATAAAAAGCTGCGGCCTCCTTATTGACAGCAAAAATCCGCTCCCTCTCTCCGGCCTCCTTAGCGGCCTGTGCACTATAGTGCTCCTCAGGGAGCGTAATCCCCGCCCGTTCTGCAAGATAGCGCACTGCCTCAGGAAAACTCAATCCATCATGGTTCATGATAAAACTAAACACATCCCCGCCCGCACCACAGCCAAAGCAATAGAATATCTGTTTGCTGGAGGATACGGAAAAGGAGGGAGTTTTCTCACGGTGAAATGGACAGAGACCCATATGGCTGGCCCCCTTCTTTGTGAGATGCACATAGGAACCTATAACGTCCACAATATCACTGCGGGAACGGACCTCTTCAATTACTTCTGGAGAATATGCCATATATATATTATTCGTTGAGAATTATAAAAACACTTTTCATTGTTATAATATTTCTATTAAATTCCGGTTCCGAATATCTGGAAGAAGTCTCTGTGATAAACCTTAATAAGCCAGCCCACCGTCAATACGAAACCGGACATGACAGGAATAATAATGACAGGCCACAGCAATAGCTTTTCGAAGGCTATGACCTTAGGGGCGCCCAGGCCCCTTTTGTAATTGGAATAATCCGACAGATTCGCAATGACCAGTACCAGATAGGGATGCCAGAAGAATAGGGATGAATCCTCCTGGCCGCTATAACGCAATACGACAGAGGCAATTTCTATGAGTATTAAAAGAACAAAAAACCTGGTACGGAATTCCGGCCTCCGCTTGGAAATCAGGCCCAGAAACAAGGCCGCTATTATACCTTCACCCACTGCAGGAAATAAAGTCATATGCCATACCGCTTTCGATGATGGGATTAAAGCTCCCCCTATATTAAAGAAGGGCCCCCGGTAAAGCCGAAAGCCCTTCAGTTAGTCCTATTCGATAAGTGACTCCCAGAGATTTCGGACCTATGCTGTCCGGATATCCCTGTTTCAGAAATTTAATTATTTACCCTGGGCGGCGGCAACTGTCTTTGCTACCTCAGCCGCATAATCCTCTTCCTTCTTCTCCATGCCCTCGCCGGTCTGGAAACGGATAAAGGACTTGATATTAATCTTGGCCCCATTCTCCTTGGCTACGCTCTCCACATACTTCTGTACGCTCTGCTTGCCATCCTCGGCCTTGACATAGATCTGATCCAGAAGGCAGATTTCCTTGAACTCCTTATTCACACGGCCCATAACGATACCGTTCCAAATCTTATCATTGGCATTGGGCTTCTCATTCTTTGCCTCAGCCAGGAAGATTTCCTTCTCATGGGCAATATACTCTTCGCTGATTTCAGAGCTTCTTGTATACTTAGGGGAAAGAGCCGCCACCTGCATGGCCACATTCTTACCCATTTCCTTAATGGCGTCATTGATGACATCCGTCTCCACATCCACTAAAACACCGATCTTTCCGCCGGCATGGATATAGGAGGAGATGAAACCGTTAGACTCGGAAACCTTCTGGAAACGGCGGATATTCATATTCTCAGAGATAACTGCAATCTGCTGGGAAAGAGCTTCCTTGACGGTAAGGCTCTCATCCTTGAGCCACTTCTCAGCAAGGAAGTCCTCCAGCTCAGTCTTCTCTGTAGCCAGAGCCTGAGAAGCCACATCCTTGACATAGGAGCGGAACTGATCGCCGTTAGCGGCAAAGTCTGTCTCGCAGTTAACCTCGACAACAGCCGCATTCTTCTCATCCTCGGTCACTGCAGTAAGGCAAAGGCCTTCTACTGCAATACGGCCGGCCTTCTTGGAGGCCCCTGCCAGTCCCTTTTCACGCAGGAACTCAACAGCCTTGTCCATATCTCCATCCGTAGCGGTCAGGGCCTTCTTGCAGTCCATCATGCCCGCTCCGGTCATCTCTCTTAAATCCTTAACCTGTTTTGCCGTAATAGCCATATTATAATAATCTCCTCTTCCTTAAGCTTCTACAGCGGCCTCTTCAGCTACAGCCTCTGCTCCCTCATCCTCTTCCGTTTGTCCCTGATTTGCCTCGATAACCGCATCGGCAATCTTGGAGGTAATCAGCTTCACTGCACGGATAGCATCGTCATTTCCGGGAATCACATAATCCAGTTCATCAGGATCACAGTTGGTATCCGCAATGCCGATTAGGGTAATGCCAAGGGTATGGGCTTCCTGTACGCAGATATGCTCCTTCTTGGGATCTACGACAAAGATGGCGCTAGGCAGGTTCTTCATATTCTTGATACCGCCCAGATTCTTCTCCAGCTTCTCCCACTCCTTCTGCAGAAGGGCAACTTCCTTCTTGGGAAGAACATCAAAGGTTCCATCCTGAGACATGGTCTCGATCTCACGCAGTCTCTTCACTCTGGACTGGATGGTCTTGAAGTTGGTCAGCATTCCGCCCAGCCATCTCTCATTTACATAGTACATTCCGCAGCGCTCTGCCTCAGCCTTGATGGCGTCCTGAGCCTGCTTCTTGGTACCCACAAAGAGAACTGTACCGCCATCGGCAACGATGTCGCCCACTGCATTATAGGCCTCGTCCACCTTTCCTACGGACTTCTGCAGGTCAATGATATAGATACCATTGCGCTCCGTATAGATGTAAGGAGCCATCTTAGGGTTCCATCTTCTAGTCTGATGTCCAAAGTGGACACCTGCCTCCAGCAGCTGCTTCATAGAAATAACGCTCATTTTTTCCTCCTGTTCGGTTAAGCGTCGACGCGATTTCATCTCTGACGGCATACCATATTTGAGGCACCGGCCGCAGATCCACGCGTCTGTTTATTGTTAGACACGAAACCATATTTTATTCCATTTCTCCAG
>JAILCB010000220.1 GCA_024680595.1 Lachnospiraceae bacterium
ATCATGTCAATGAATGGGCGTCCCTCTTTAAGTCAAGAACCTGGGAGGAACTGAAAATGTTAGCTGAAAAAAATAACGCTATCAAAAATGCTGTGTCCACTCTCTATCACATTTCGCAGGATGATATGATACGACAAAGATGTGAACGCAGGAAGGAATACTATATACACGAGCAAAGGCAAAAAGAATACCAGGAGCAATTGGAGAATGATCTGCGCGAAGAAATAATCCGTGCCGACTCCGCCGAGGCCCGTGCCGACTCCGCCGAGGCCCGTGCCGACTCCGCCGAGGCCCGTGCCGACTCTGCCGAGGCCCGTGCTGACTCCGCCGAGGCCCGTGCCGACTCCACCGAAGCCGAGCTTGCCGCTGAACGCGAACAGGTCAAAAAGCTAACTGCCCAGATTGAGGCTATGAAAAAGAGTTCGACCCCTTAAACATCAAATAATTTAGTCCATTCTTGGGTCTGCCCCGACACCTTTGGAAATGTCAGGGCAGACCCTATTTTTATTATCGGATAAAATATTCTTTTCTATTCTCTCAAGAATCGAGGGGGAAAGCTACCCTCGATTCGGGCTGTCGCCAAGGTCTCTCTGGCGCGCAAGCACGCCGACGAGACTTTGGCTCCTAGCTTGCAATCGAGAGGGGAGGGAACCCCCTCGATTTCGCACGCGAACATTCCACACTTCGTGCTCCATGTTCTTACGACCGGCAAATGAATTTGCATGCAAGCATGCATTCGCTTGCCGGTCTTGTGCTACAAAAAAGCCACAGGCCAGAAACGCCTTGGGCTCAGCTTCGGGGACTGAATAGGCAGCTTCGGAAGCCGGATATATTAAAAAACGCAGAGGTGCAAGGGCCTCTGCGTTTTACTATTCTCAACTACTCAATTACTCCAATCCAATTCAGACCCTTCCATATCACTCCATGAACTGGGACAGGGTCCTCAGAAGGGCATCTATATCGATGGGCTTAGCCAGATGGCCGTTCATACCTGCCTCCAGGCACTTCTGGGCATCCTCCGCAAAGGCATCCGCCGTCATAGCAATAATGGGCACCGTCTTGGCATCGCTCCTGTCCAGAGCCCGAATAGCCCTGGTAGCCTCCAGGCCATTCATATGCGGCATACGCAGATCCATGAGAATCACCTTGTAATAGCCGACAGGGCTCTTCTCAAACATATCCAGGGCAATCTTGCCGTCCCCGGCATGGTCCACAATGGCCCCATTCTCGCCCAGAATCATCATGGCGATCTCCGCATTAATATCATTATCCTCGGGAAGAAGAATCCTAAGACCTTTCAGGCTGACCACCTCCCTCTTTCTGGAAAGGTCGCCTTCCCCTTTGCCCTTATCGCCCACAAACTTCTTCAGCTCCTGATAGAGGGTAGATTTGAAGAGGGGTTTGGCAATGAAACCGTTAATCCCCGCCTCCTCAGCCTCATCCTTAATCTCCGACCAGTCATAGGCGGAAATCAGGCTAATAGGAACCGCATTTCCTATCTCATGGCGTATAGCCTTGGCGGTTTCGATTCCATTCATGCCAATCATCTTGTAATCAATGAGGAGGGCAAAGAAATCCTCACCCTTCCTGTGGGCCTCCGTCACCAGCCGGACCGCCGTTTCCCCGTCCGTGCACCATTCCGCCTTAGCCCCCAACTCATTAAGCGAGAGCTCAGTAGTCCTGCACAGATCCTCATTATCATCCACAATCAGAATCTTCCAGTCAGGCAGCTTCATGTCCTCATCCTGCACGTCATCCATCCGCTTCAGGTCCAGGGTCACATAGAAGGTAGTGCCCTCCCCTTCCTTACTCTCAAAGTCAATGGTGCCGCCCATGGCATCCAGGATAAACTTGGTAATGGTAAGGCCCAGTCCGGTTCCCTGGGTCTTGTGGACCCGGAGGCTGTCCTCCCTCTCGAAAGAGGTAAAAAGCTTCTCCTGGAACTTCTCGCTCATGCCGATTCCATTATCCTTGACAGAAATATGGGTCCTGACATATTCCTCGCTCAGAGGGGATTCCTCCTGGCTCATATCAATATGAATGGTACCGCCCTCCGGAGTAAACTTGACCGCATTGGACAGGAAATTTAATAGCACCTGATTCAGGCGCACCCCGTCACACCAGACCTTCTCGGAAATAATATTACTAATGAAAATATCAAAGTTCAGGCCATTCTCCTTGACCTGGGGCCTGATAATGTCGCACATGGTCTCCATGGTCTGCCGGAGACTCACCACCTCAGGCACCATATTCAGCTTGCCGCTCTCAATCTTGGACATATCCAGAACATCATTGATAAGCCCCAGAAGCTGCTTTCCGGACAGGGTAATCTTTTTCAGGCAGTCACTGACCCGCTCCTTGTCATCAATATGGTCCCTGGCAATGGCCGTCATACCCACAATGGCATTCATAGGAGTCCTGATATCATGGGACATATTGGACAGGAACTCACTCTTAGCCTTATTGGCGTGCTCCGCCTCCTCCTTAGCCTTGATAGCCTCCTCCTGGGAAGCCTCCGCTTCGGCCGTCACCGCTTCCGCATAGTCTCTGGCATTCAGGGCCTCCTTAGTGGCCTCTTCCGCCTCAGTCTTGGCAATATCCAATTCCATCATCTGCTTCCGGGTCATCCGGATATAGAGTAAGAACAGAGCAAAGACGATTAAGCCCAAGGCAAAAACAGCCAGATTTGTCCCCCTTGCCCTGGCATCGGACATTTCCGTAATAGTATTATCCAGCACACCATAGGGAAGGACAGATATCAGATACCAATTGGAATTAGGAATAACATCCGCTCTTATGCTCCGCCTCTCCCGTAAGCCTGTCCCCTCATCCGAATACTCGATCTCCATACTCCAGGACTTATCACTATCAATGGCTTCCTTCAGCTTTTCTACCGCTTCCTCCGCCGTAGTCCCCACAGGTCTGTCATGGGATAGGACCTTGTCAAAATAGGAATCATTAATGGTTTCCGAATTATCCAGCACATAGGAGCCGTCCCTGCGAATAATCATAAAGGTGGCCAGGGTATCCCCGGAATCCAGGGCCATCTGATTGATAAACTGATCTATCTTTCTGCAATACAGAATTCCCATGCTGTCCTCTCCATTGGTCATGGGATACTGGGCCGGACTGGCCCAGACAATCAGCCTCTCAACCGCATTCCTGCCGGTCATGACCACATTCTCCCCGGTCAGCAGCTTTTCCATAAGGTATTCCTTATTTCCCACTTCCTCCAGCCTGCTGCCATAGACAGTCTGGAATTCCCCATCCTGCCCCACCATGACACAAGTTCTCAAATCCTGATAGCTAGCCGTGTCCTGAATGGTCTTCCGGACATTCTCCGCCGTCATATTCTCCCCCAGGGCATCCAGGCGATTGGTGAGAAAGCGAATTTGGGAATAGCGGATATCAGAAATGGACGAATATGTATTCAATTCCTGGGCTGCAACACTATTCAGATAAGTACCTGCAATGTTCCGGACCTCAATTTCCGTCTGCCTGCTCAGATAAGCATTCAGAACCTGAAAAATGAAAAAGGCACTTATTATAATAATCAGCATGCCTCCTATAATATTTCGGGTCTGTTTATTCTTAATTATACCCATATTCGTCTTCATCAATAATCACCCAAATTAAACCAATCCACAAAGCCGGTTTACTATATTTCCAAAATTATTTTAATGTAAATGAATATCCTTAAATTGCGGGTTTTACGATATGTCCGACAAATGATTCTGCAGTCTGACCGGGAAGTAAAGATATTGATTTCATTTTTAACTGGTTCTTTTGGAAAGAATAACACTTTTCTTATAATTTAACAAGAAAAATCCGGATCCTATAAATGGATCCGGATTCTCGATTATTACATATCCTCCCCCATCAGCAATCCGGTTGGGGAGGAATCCTCACACCTTCAAGCTTTTCCTATAACTCGGTCAGGCTTTTCCATGACTCGGTAAGGCCTCTCCATGACTCGGTAAGGCTTTTCCCATGACTCGGTAAGGCCTTTTCCATGACTCGGCCAGGCCTTTCCATGACTCGGTCAGGATTTTTCCATATTACAGGCCTATAAGCCTTCCTTGACGGGAGGCGCCTGTGACTCCTATCCTACAGAAAAGGATGATTAGAGGAATATACAAGTATTTAATTACAGAAGGTTCTGGTAGCCGGGCTTGTAAAGGTGTCTGGGAATGCCGTCCACCATGACAGGCGCCACGTCGCCCTGAATCAGAGGACGTACATAGGTGATGAATTCATTGGTCACATAAGTGCCCTCTTCATTAATCCATTCCCTGGGAACCAATCTCTCGTCATTAGCAATCTTGTGGACATCCTTGACCTCGGTACCGGCCTGATAGGGATCATCGGAAAGCCTCTGGATAACCACCATCTTTCCGCTGTCGCCCTCGTCCGCCGCCTTCATGGCAGCGCCGCCTACCTCATAGGCCTCCAGAATATCCACACGGGAAGCGCAGTGGCTGGCAGCCCTCTGCAGGGAGGAAAGCTCGATACAGCGGGTCTTGCACTGGAACTTGCCAGAAACCAGGTCACAGAGATAACGGGCGGTTCCAGTCAGCTGCTTGTGGCCGAAGGCATCCTGATAGGACAGGTCATTGGCCAGCTCGCTGACATAGGTGCCCTCCGCAGTCTTGATTCCCTCGGAAACGGCGATAACCACCACCGGTTTCTTAGCCAGGAGATTCTCCACCTTATCCAGGAATTTGTCGGGATCAAAAGGCAGCTCCGGCAGATAGATGGCATCAGGACCGTCACAGTCCTCTCCCTTTGCCAGAGCGGAGGCGCCGGTCAGCCATCCGGCATTTCTGCCCATGACTTCCACTATAATAACCTGGCCGTGGGCCGTCTCCAGGCTCCAGCCGTCCCGGATAATCTCCTTAACGGAGGTGCCGATGTATTTAGCGGCAGATCCGAAGCCCGGGGTATGATCCGTCAGGGCCAAATCGTTGTCGATAGTCTTGGGGCAGCCGACGAAACGAATGTCAGAACCTGTAATAATGGCGTAATCGGACAGTTTCTTGATGGTGTCCATGGAATCATTTCCGCCAATGTAGATGAAGCAGTCAATTTCCAGGCTGTCCAGCATCTTGAAGATCTTCTCATAGAGATCCCTGTCCTCATGGATATCCGGCAGCTTATAACGGCAGGACCCAAGATAGGCTGAAGGAGTCCTCTTCAGAAGCTCCGCATCCAGTCCGCTCTGGATATGCTCGGAAAGATCGATATAGCGTCCGTCGTCCTCCATAAATCCCTGAATACCGTGAATCATGCCGTAGACCTTCTTATATCCCCGATCAATGGCTGTCCTGAAAACACCTGCCAAAGATGAGTTAATGGCGGCTGTAGGGCCTCCGGACTGTCCCACAATCACGTTTCTCTTTTCCTTTTTCATGGTTTCCCTCCTCAATATGTAAACCTATGACTTTCGGAATGCGACAAGGTATCGTATTCCGAAATCCCGCGCCTTACGCGGGACACGCCCTCCGCTCCGCGGGGGCCGGTCGACTACGCATTGCGATTTACTGATGAAATTCGCAATGCTGTGACTGATATTATATATGCACAGTTTCTAATTTTATCGCTAATTGTATAATAAGTAAAGTATCCCAAGAAAAATCAGGCAGGAGAAAGCCCCCTGCCCGATTACCTCTTAATCCATAACCGAAATCCATGCCGCCTCACAAGTCAAGACTGGACGAAAGCTTCATGCCACCTCTCATGTCAAGACTTGGCGAAAGCCCCATGCCGCCTCTCAGGTCAAGACAGGGGAAAGCCCCATGCCGCCTCTCAGGTCAAGACAGGGGAATGCCCATGCCGCCTCTCATGTCAAGCCAGGGGAAAGCCCCATTCAGCCTCACAGGTCAAGGCCCGCCAAGGCTCAATAAATACTTATCTGGTCCTCCAAAACCTCCAGGTCCGTCCTATTATCCAGCTCCTTCTGTACCTCCTCCGCCAGGGGAACCTCATCCGTAATAATAGCGTCCGCCCAGGAATCCAGGAAGTGATACATGCCAGGCTCTGTATTGACGGTCCAGACAATGGCCTGCTTGCCCGCATCGTGAATAAAGTTGATATTAGTATCAGTGGCCGTTTCCTCTTCCATAATCAAAAGGTCGCAGTTAAGCCTGGACACATCCCCCAGGCTTGCAAAGAACAGGGTTCCCGTCTCAAACTCAGGATAATTGGTCTCCGCATAATTAATAATATCATAGTCCAGGGAAATAAGGGCCGTATCCTCCAGGCAGTCGTGGTCCCGGATGATTTTGACCACGTCATCCACCATCTGCTTATCTGCCGAGACCCCCTTCAGCTCTACAAAGAGCTTGACCCTGCCCTTAATGACATCCAGCATCTCCTCAAGGGTAGGAACCGGAGCATCCTGTCCCTGTCCGCTGGTATCCTTGATACGAAGCTCCTTAATCTCCGCCAGAGTCATCTCACCCGGCGTCTTGTCCACCCCGGTAAGCCGCTTGAAATCATTATCATGATTAATGATATAATAGCCGTCCTTAGTGCGCTGGACATCAATTTCACAGGCATAACAGCCGTGCTCAATGGCCTTCTCCAGCCCCTCTATGGAATTCTCCGGAGCCATATTTCCACCCGCTCTGTGAGCCACCAGCTTCACATCATCCGGCCTGGTAAAAATATAGTCATAGTGGAGACCCAGAAATACCGATACAATCCCAATCAGAACAAATATGGGAATAAACATAAGCAGTCTCCATAGGTAGCGTTTTTTCCTGGGACGCTCGGGCCAGAGCTCCCGGCCCTTCCCACTATAGTCCATATACCACTGGTTGAGCCGCATCATTAGATAGGCCCCGCAAAGCAGTACCACCACGGACATCAGATATTTCTGCACTAATACGGCAAAAATAGCTATTACCCGATAGGTGGTAATATCTTTCTCCAATTCCGAAAAATCAGTTCCGGATGCCAGATATTGCTGGAAATCAATTCTGTAATTCTTGGGCAGTTCCTCTCCTATGCCGCCCAGAACCCATCCCGGAATATGGGATAGAAGGTAATAGGCCAAAGTAATAATGAGTATTACCACCAGCACATTCCAGATAAGCCGTTTCAGAAAAGAGCCCAGATTCTCTTTCACAAGACGGGCAGAATATTTCCTGGCCTCAGCAGGCTTCATCCCGTCCAGCAATATGGCATGCAGGACAAATAGGGAACGGAAGCCTATCCATATGAAGAGCAGAATCAGGGCAATATAGCCCACCAACAGAACCGGAGTCTTGAGGACCACCTCCATGATGAAATTCGGTACATAAAAGGACTCCGACAGGCTTATGGTGAATCCCACTCCGCATAGGGGGACGATAATAAAGATGAATAATATAATCTTTAGGCCCCCGGGATTCATAAATCTCTTTACAGCCCGGGTCCCGCTGCCAACGCAGCCGAAAACCCCGGCCCTCTGGCCCCTCAGAATATTATCCGTGAGATATATCTGGGCAAATAGTTCCACAACCAGGAATACTATCACCAGCAAAAGTCCCAGCAGAAGTATTACCGGAAAGCGCCAGCTAAAAAGAAAGGACTTAATATTAGCGGTTGTGACGACTTCCCCTCCGGCTCCGGCCACCATATTAATCAGGTTCGACAACAGAACGACGGGAACCACCATCACAAGAGCAAACAAAAGCTGGAAAGACCACATTTCCGGCAGGGACTCAAAGATAAGCCGGCCAAATGAAATCTCTCTCTGCGGAACATCCTCTTTCTTTTCTCTACCCATCATTAGCTCTCCTCTAATATACCAGTTTCAGGGTGCCTAACCGCCATTCTGTTCTCAGCCTGACCCCGATTGCCGCCCGTCCATATCTATTTCAGGGTGCCGGACTCACGACAGCCCCCCTGTGTCCATGAAAGGGCTGTTAATTGCCATACCGTTAATCAGTCTAAAAAACGAATCCCAATATGTCAAAAACAACCCTTTTTGAATGAGCAGACAGCCAGTCCGCCGAAAAATCCCTCTTTTCCTACATTAAAGGAGCTAAGAGCCTTAGTATACCGTCGCCCAGAGCGGCAAAGAATCCCCTCTTGGTATCATCATACTCGACCTGCCTTGACTCCTTGATACTATCCTCCATATCCTTCTTCAATGTCTCTGCCAGATCGGAATCATAGAAAACGGAAGAACACTCAAAATGCAGGAAAAGACTTCTATAATCCAGATTAACCGTTCCCACCGCACATAGCTTTCCATCCGCCACAAAGGCCTTGGCATGCACAAATCCCGGCGTATACTCATAAATCTTCACACCCGCCTTGAGAAGGGGCTCATAGTAGCTTCTGGAAATTTTGTATACCATTTTCTTATCAGGAATTCCGGGAAGTATCAGTCTCACATCCACCCCCCTGTTGGCCGCCCTAATAAAGGCATCATAGAGGGTGTCGCCCAGCATCAGGTAGGGAGTGTAGAAATAGACATAGTCCGTGGCTATAGACAGAACCTCGGTAAAGAACACATTACTGGTGGGATCCCCCTCAATAGGGCTGTCATAGAAGGGCAGGATATATCCGTTATACTTATCGTCCGCCTTGTTATAATCAAATTCATTAATCCTCTCTTTGTCAATGGGCCTATCAGAGGAAAAGGCATTCCAGAATTCAATGAACATATAGGCGTAGCTCTTGACGCCTTCCCCATTTATCCTAAATCCAATATCCTTCCATTTGCCAAAAGGATGTGTCTCATTAATGTATTCGTCAGCAATATTAACGCCTCCGCTGAAAGCCACCCGGCCGTCAATTACCATAATCTTCCTGTGATCCCTATTATTCAGCTGCAGCTGCAGGAAAAAGAAGGGGTTGAAGGGAAGGCACTTGATGCCCTTATCCTCCAGCTGCCTGACCTCACTGCGGGAATAGGTGGCAATACTTCCGACATCGTCATACATGACCCGGACATCCACGCCCTCTGCAGCCTTTCTGGCAAGTATCTCCACCATAGTATCCCAGAATTTTCCCGCCTGGACAATGAAATACTCAATGAAGACAAACTTCTCCGCCTTCTCCAGCTCCAGGCACATATCCGCAAACATATCCTCGCCAAAGGGATAATAGGTCACATCCTTGCAGCGGTAGAGGGGGAAACCTGTTGTCTCATAAATATGGTTGAGGCTCTCCGCAATTCTTCTGTCCTTTTGTCTGACCTCATTTATAACGTCTGTATTATTGGGAAGGGTATCCTTTAACCCCTCCTTAATGGGATCAATTTTTTTCCTTAATTTCTTTCCGGTACCCTTATCACCGATGAAGAGATAGAGCAGGGCTCCCAGAATAGGCAGGCCCATTATAATAATTAGCCATAATATCTTATAGGACCCCTCATCCCTTTTCGATATGATATAGAGTGAAAACAGAAATGCCAGAATCTGCAGACCTAGCATTAATAACTCTGTAAAATCCCCCAAGAGGTAGAAAATCAGCAGAAACCAAAAAACCTGAAGCGCAATAATGGGAAGGGCTATTAAAACCCTTCCAAGTACTTTCTTGAACATCCCTTTTCTCTTCCTTTCCTTTGAACAATAGTCACCTTCCGGATCCTGTTCTGGTCTGCCCGTGGGCCGCCCTTCTCCTTTCTTCAATCCCGGGCCGGGCGTCCGCCTGTTCCGGTCTGTCCGTGGGCTGTCCTTCTCCTTTCTTCAATCCCGGGCCGGGCGTCCGCCTGTTCCGGTCTGTCCGTAGGCTGCCCCGCATATACTATAAAGCCTGCAGTCTCCACAATGCCCTTCCCTGAAGAAAAGGCAAAAAATACAGCCTTTTGCATTCAGTTTTTTTAATGTATTAATATATCATATACCTACTCTAATTGTAAGCAAAAAATATACTCTGACGGAAGCAGGCACCCAAAAATCTGAGAGCATGTGGTTGCTTCCTGTCAAAGTTTATGGTACAATTAACTATTCATTAAATCAAAAATGAGGATGTGTCTAACGACAAGAGGAAAACATAAAAATGAATCCAAACCTGTCGAAATACTACATCAATGCCTCAGCTACAGGAATATCCATCCTATTTCTCACTATCATACTAGTCTCCTCACTCATGCACAAAAAGGAGCGCCTAAGCCGCCGCCCATTCTGCATCTGTACCGCCCTATTACTTCTTTTACTGACGATCGACTGTGGCAGCCGGATACTGGAGATCGCTTCATCCTATTCCGGCAGAAGCCCTTTTATAGATAACCTTCTCAGGATCTTCTATAGTCTGGACTTCCTAATCTATAGTATGCTTGATGATTTTTTCTTTCTATATCTGATAGCCTCTGTGGAGGAAAAAAGAACCGTAAGTCCGCTATTTATGCATGGGGCCCTCAAAGTCTTCCGGCTTGGCCTCTCTACTAGCCTCCTGTCCAGCCTCTTGTTTATACGGTCCTTCTGGACAGGCTTCTTCTTTATTTCCAATGAGCAGGATATTTTCATGCCCCTGCCCTGGTATTCGGTCCTAGTTGTCCTTAGCTCCCTGATATCCATAGCCAATATGGCGCTTATGCTCCGGCAGCGAAAGTACCTAGGTATAGGAAAGACCATATCATGTCTGCTCTACATACTGATTCCCCTAGGCCTGACCTATGTGGATATATCCTATGATCTGACAAGCAGCTATATTTCCTGCGCCATCGTAATGACTATCATCTATATCACCGTGGACCTAAAGCAGGACGAGGAGCTCCTGAATCGTGAGGCCGCTTACGCCAAAAGCCAGTCGGAAAATACCACTATGCATTTGAAACTCATGATGTCACAGATTCAGCCGCATTTCCTCTATAACTCCCTGTCCTCCATAGCCTATCTCTGCCGCAAAAACCCCAAAGAGGCCGAGCTGGCGGTAAATGAGTTTTCCGATTATCTGCGCATGAACCTTCGTTCTATCAACAGCAAACGGCCAATTCCGTTTGAAGAGGAGCTGAGCCATGTGGAAATCTTTCTAAAGCTTCAGAAACGGCGCTTTCCTGACCAGATTCAAGTGGAAGAGTCCATAGAGGTAAGGGATTTTCCGATTCCCGCCCTAACTCTGCAGCCTATTGTGGAAAATGCCGTAAAGTACGCCGTGGAAACACGGTTTGAGCCGACCACCATCCGTATCTGCTCTAGAGAAAAGGACGGGGCATATGTAGTAACAGTAGAGGATAATGGCCCCGGATTCGATTTCCATCAAAAAACCAGAGATGACCGGCCTCATGTTGGCATTGTCAGTGCCAGAAGCCAGCTGTCCAATATGCTTGGAGGTAGCCTGGACATCCATAGCGAACCCAGGGCCGGAACCATTGTTACCATCACAATTCCCAAAGAGAAAGGGGACTGCAACCATGACAATTCTTGCAGTAGATAATGAAGCTATGCAATTGGAAATGCTAAAGGAGTCTATCGCGGAGGTAGTGCCGGATGAAGAAATCCAAGGTTTCTCCAACCCCCATGAAGCATTGGTCTGGAGCAGGCACCACAAACCTGAAATCGCCTTTCTGGACATACAGATGCCGGTAATGGACGGCATCCGTCTGGCCAAGGCCCTCAAAACCAACGACCCTCAGATAAATCTTATCTTTGTAACAGGATATTATGAGGAATACGTGCTTGACGCATTACCCCTATACTTCAGCGGCTATCTGGAAAAGCCGGTCAATAGTCAAAAAGTAAGGCAGGCCCTGGATAACCTTCGCTATCCCCTGGTCAGGAGGAATCCACAAAAGCGAATCAGAGTCCGCTGTTTCGGCGACTTTGAGGTCTATGTCGATGGCCGGGCTCTGGATTTCTCTCTGGCAAAGGCAAAGGAAATCTTTGCTTTCCTGGTGGACCGCAAAGGCTCCAAGGTTAATGGAAATACCATTTGCGCGACGGTCTACGAAAAACAGAGAAGTCTGGCAGCCAGCAAGAGTAACCTCAGAAACTGTGTAGCCAATATCAAGGCTACCCTACACTCCGTCAATGCGGACGACGTATTCATAAAGGGCTGGGACAGCTATGCAATTGACACTTCCCTAATAGAATGCGACTATTACGATTGGGAAGAGAACAAGCCCTATGCCGTCCGTGCCTTCCATGGCGAATATATGAGCCAGTACAGCTGGGCCGAGACAACCCTGGCCTCCCTGCTAAATTGGAAGTAATCCCTTAGCCGGCCTCGATTTCCCTATCATTTCATGGAAAACAGATTCTAAAACCAACATAATTAAAACTTAGTCATACTGAATTATTCTAGCACACAAGGTGCAATAAAAGTGCAATTAAAATACCTGTGCCGGACAGAAAATTCTGATCAGGCACAGGCACATTCATTAAACAACGCTATATTTATGAGGGTAATTGTCATCGTGAATACAAATCCAATATTTCTGCTGAGCCGGGGAAGTCAGCGTCACTCTCCCCATCATTTGCAAAATCGGCAGGATCGTGACAATATGTCACACCTATCTCAAATTTTGCGCTGATCCTGTCACCGGTGGCCCCAGGGATTCGGCCGGCTCCGGTGGCCCCAGGGATTTGGCCGGCACCGGTAGCCCCAGGGATTCGGCCGGCTCCGATGGCCCCAGGGATTCGGCCGGCACCGGTGGCCCCAGGAATTCGGCCGACACCGGTGGTCCCAGGGATTCGGCCGGCACCGGTGGCCCCAGGGATTCGGCCGACAGCTGACGCTGAAGCGAATCCCGCGCCATGTCCCGCCAGTGAGGCCTGGAAATCACCTGATACGGGCCTTTACATGGTTTGCTTCCCCCTCTTCATCAAAACTATACTCTAACTCCTTTGTCATATTCTCGATTAGGGATAGGGACAGGTCATTTTCCGACTCGTGTATATCATACTTTTCACCCCTGTATTCTATATCTATCAGGCACTCACTTTCCTTTGGGGCATATTCCGCATTTATCCTAATATGGGGCTTGTCACATACCGGCAAAAGAATCTGCTGCACAAGCTCCTCTATGACAAGCCGTATACGGTATTTTATCTCCCTCGAAACATCATTTTGCATCATATATCTGTCAAGCTCGGCGCCAAATCCTATGAAATCAAAGTCCCGGCTGTCTATCACTGCCTGGAATACTCTGAGACCCTTAATAAACCTCCTTGTAAGCTCCTTCTTCGGGTTTTCAAATATCTCTTCCGGAGTCCCGTCCTCATATATTCCACCCTGATCCATATAAAAGACCCTGTTGGATATGGCTCTTGCAAAATTCATCTCATGGGTCACAATCATCATGGTTTTTCCGCTTTTGGACAAATCCCTGATAACCGCCTGCACTTCCGAAACCATGGTGGGATCCAGCGCGCTGGTGGGCTCATCCAGCAAAATTACTTCCGGATCCATTGCCAGAGTCCTGGCAATAGCGACACGCTGCTTCTGACCGCCGGAGAGCTCATCAGGATAGCTTAGGGCCTTCTCTGTGAGACCGACCCTAGCCAAAAGCTCCATCCCCTTATCGTAGGCCTCCTTCTTGTCCTTCTTCAGAATATCCATGGGTGCAAGCATAAGATTCTCTATGACCGTCAGATGTCCGAAAAGATTAAAGGACTGGAAGACCATGCCTATCCTTTGCCTTATTTTCTTGACATCTGCATCCTTGGCTGTTATCTCCTCCCCATCCACAATAATATGACCTGAAGTGGGCTTTTCCAATAGGTTTATACACCTTATGAAGGTGGACTTGCCGGTTCCCGACGGGCCTATTACAGAAATCACGTCACCTTCATTTATGGTAACAGTGACATCCTTTAGAGGCGTTACATCTTTATATTCTTTTTTCAGATTCCTAATCTCTATCATTTATCGGTGCCCCCCTGTCCTAGATCCTTCAATATATCCTCCCTTTTCCGTCTCTTAGGATTTATAGCTTTCTCTATCCTGTTTATGATAAAGGTAAGCAGGCCTCCTAATATGAAATAGATGACAGCCACGGCTATCAGCGGGAAGAAGGCTTCATAGGTCCTCCCCCTAACAATATCTCCCATCTTGGTCAGATCCTGCACGGCAATATAACCAACTACTGCGGTTGCCTTAATGAGGGATACCACTTCACCCTTATATGATGGCAGGAAATGCGGCAGGGCCTGAGGCAGGATGATTCGGAAAAATGACTGCATATCTCCATAACCAAGAGCCAGGGAAGCCTCTGTCTGCCCTTTGTCCACCGCCCCGACTCCCATTTTTAGCATGCCGAAAAAGGCGGCGCCGAAGACCAGCGTGAAGGCAATCACCGAAACCGCAATCCCGCTCATCTGGGATTTTGCAAAAATGATGTAATATAAGATCATTAGCAGCACTACGGCGGGCATACCCTGTATCAGCCATACAAAAAACCTCGAGAATTTATCCGCGAGCCAGCCCTCCTTCCGGCAGAGCAAATATATGATAAATCCCAAAGCCGTTCCAAACAGAATGGATAGAACGGTAATAATAAGCGTTGTCAGGATACCCTCAATGAAAAGCTTGTATCTGTCCTCCCTGACAAAGGTCTTATAAAAGCTTTCCTTCACATCCTCAAGGAAAGACCTTTTGGCAGTCTGAGCTATTTTCGAACGCACTATCAGCACATACGATGCCTTTTGATATTCTACAAAGTCCATGGTTTCCTTGCGTTCATCGGTTGTAACGATAGAGCCGCACCCGATATCAGCCTTGCCGGACCCTATAGAGGACAGCACTCCTGAGAAATCCATGGGAGTGAACTCCACATGCATGTCCAGTTCCTTTGCAATAAGGAGTATGGTCTCAATATCCAGCCCCAGCATTTCGCCATTCTTCCCCATATAGCTCATGGGCTCTAATGCATCACAGGCCGCCACCTTTATCGTCCCGTTTTTCCCGGGCCAATCCTGCTTTGGCACAGTTTTGATGCTGTCATCCGCCCCGGTCCACTTCTTCCACAGCCTCTCCCTTGTCTCCGCGGGAAGCTTATCATAGGCCTGCTGCCACTGGATGCACCTCTTATCCCCTTTCTGAAAGGCAAGACCAAAAGCGGTATCACCAAGGCTTTCAGGAAATACCGCAATTTCCTTGTCCTTATTTGCCGCAAGATAGGCCACTGCGTTATTCATAAAGCCCGCATCCGTTTTTCTTTGCTTTAGGCCAAGTATCATATCCGGCATGGTTTGATAATATGTAAATTCCTTTACCTTTTCCACCTTTGAGGATATGAGCTCCTCAAAAGGGGCCCCCGTAAGCATGGAGATGGTTTTTCCGTTCAATTCCTTGAAGGTCTTAAACTCAGGACTTATATTATTCTTTAGAACTGCCATTACGGCCTTGGAAATATAATAGGGTTCAGAGAAATTAACACTCTCGGCCCTTTCCTTTGTAATTGTCATACCGCCCGCGGCAAAATCGGATTTGCCTGTCTGCACCGAAGGTATTACGCCGTTGAAATCCATATTCTGAACTTCCAGTTTATAGCCATTCTCCTTGCAGAAATTGGCCGCTATGGCAATATCGAATCCTGTAATGAGCCCGTCCTTTATATATACGAAGGGCTGATAGCTGGCCTCTACGGCAAGTTTCAGCGTTCCCTTCTTGTCCGGCAGGGCTGTATAATCAAAAAGCTTTTTGGCTTCTTCATCCCCTCCAAGCCACAATCTCTCTGTCTGCTCCAGGCTGCCGTCCGCCTTAATTTTCTTGATATAATTACTGAATTCCTCATTCAGCTTCACCCCTGCATCCGTTTTGGGAAATATGAAACCAAACTGGGATTCTTTCAAGGGAGTTTCAATATATGTAAAAGACCCCGTACTCTCCATCACATTGCGCAGCGCCGGCAGATCATTTACAAATCCATCGATTTTGTCCGTTTCCAATGCACTTACCTGATCGGCAATTGCGGGGAAATAATGAATTTCCACATTGGGAATACATTCTTGGGCGAGCACATCAAAAGATGACCCCTGGGTCACACCAATCCTTTTCCCCTTAAGCTCACTCAATGAATTATATACTCCTTGGGGAACCTTTTCATTTCCACGGGATTCATCCTGTTGGCCTGTATTGTTCTTTCCCCCATTCTCCGCTGCCATTCCTCTGATAGATGTCATCAAGGGAAAAAACAGCAAAAAAGCCATAGCTACCACTGCAATTCTCTTAACTTTACTCATTTCTCATCCTCGGTAATTCTTGCTGTTATTCAATCAATGATCATTCCAAATGTATCGGCCCCCGGCTCGGTGTCTGGCTTTCCCTAATCCTGAACTATCCCTTTCCCCGGTCCGGCTCCCGGCTTTCCTGAGACTGCGCTATCCCCTTTCCTGCCTTAGCTTCTGGCTTTCCCGAACCCGCGCTATCCCTTTCTCCGGTCCGGCTCCCGGCTTTCCTCCGCCCGGTGCCCTTCTTTCCTGGATTTGAATCAGCCTTTTCCCTGCCTTGGCTCCCGGCTTTCCTCTGCCCGGAGCCCTTATTTCCTGGATTTGAATTAGCCCTTTCCCTGCCTTGGCTCCCGGCTTTCCTCTGCCCGGAGTCCCTGTCCCTCTCATAATAGAATAGGTATTGCTGTATAATACCGGCCTTGTCTCCAAATAAATGAAAAGGGGAATCGCCGCCGCACTCTTCCTCAATAACCCTGGAAATCCACACATCCACCGGAACACAGCCGGTCCTGCCATAGGCAAAGAGCGCAATGCAGTTAGCAACCTTTTTCCCTACACCGTGGACCTCCTGAAGGGCTGCTAAGAGTTCCTCATCCGGAAGACCGGAAATGGCCTCCAAATCCAATTCCCCGGAATTCAATCTGGATATGGCATCCAGCACATAGGGGACCCGATAGCCCAGGGCGCATGCCGACAAATCCTCCTTTGTGGCATCCGCCATCTCTGCAGCGGCGGGAAAAAGGCAGAATTCCTCCCTTTCTGTCTGAATATGCCGGCCATATTTGTCTGAAATCATCTCCACCGCACCGGAAATAGCCGGAATACTCTTCCTCTGGGAAATAATAAAGGTCAAGAGCATCTCCCAGGGATCCTGCCTCAAAACACGAAGGCCCCGGCCATAGTCCATGGCCTCATCCACAAAGCAGTTCTTATTCCTCTCCCCGCAGCAGATATCGGAGTAGCACCTATCCAAATCAAAGTAATTCCTCCAAAAGCCCTCCCATTCGCCTTCCCCGGCAGACACAGAGAATTCCCCTGCCCCTTCATTCCTAATATAGATGAACCTGTCCTTTGATGCAAAGCGGAAGAAGCCATCCTCAAAACGCTTAACCCGAAAGCACTGGCCGCTATCCGCAATCTTCATTAAGTCCAGATCATCCTCAATACAAATCCGCCTCAAATCCATAATAATCCTTCACAGTCCTTCTGGCTTCTCCCACATCTCAGGCCCAGAGCGCCTTCGATGATGGGCTGCCGCCAAGGTCTCGCGCTCGTGCAGGCACGGCGACGAGACTTTGGCTCCTAGCCTACAATCGAGTAGGGGGATACCCCCTCGATTTCGCACGCGAACATTCCGCACTTCGTGATCCATGTTCTTATGACCGGCAAATGCATTTGCATGCAAGCATGTATTCGCTTGCCAGTCTTGTGCTACAAAAAACCGAATTCGTCCTCGCTTTTTTCTGCCTGGAATCAGACCTCCGGCTTTCTGGCCACCAGGTGTAGGCGGAAGCCCTTCTGCTGCTCTACCTTCTCCACTACCAGCCCCGCATACCTGCAAAACTCCCTGATTTTCTCAATTGTATAGACTCTGACATCCCCGCGGCCGGTCAGATTTACCAAAGGCATCTCCACGTGATTAATAAGCCAGACTATCCACCCAGGTCCCGTATTGTCCCTAAGAATAAGCCGTCCCCCCCTGTTCAGCACCCGGCTCACGCTATGAAAGAAATCCACGGGATTGGGATAATGATGAAAGCTCTGGGAATTAATAATAATGTCAAAGGTTTCTGATGGAAAGGGCATATTCTCGCAGTCTCCCACCACAAACCTGGCATTGGGCAGTCTCTTTTCCCTAGCCTTTCTAATCATGGCAGGAGTCAAATCCAGTCCCACAAAACGGCATTCCGGATATTCCCTTGTCAAAAGGGACAGCATAGGAGCGGTGCCGCATCCTGCATCCAACAGAGTGCGGAACTTCTCCTTGCGAATCTCCTTTAGAATAGGCGGATAGTCCTTTCTGCACATCTTGTAGATGCCGGCGTGGTCTGACTCATACCGTCCGGCCGCCTTTGTGAATTCATCAAGGGATAATCTCTTATATTCTCCTGCTGAAAGCATTCCGCCCCCTTCCCCCCATTTACCGTCTTCATTCTATAGAAAAATCCCTGAAACCTTAATCTCCAGGCTTCAGGGATTTCCAAATTCGTCTGAAATCAAACGGCCTTCTAGCCAGACTGAACTTACTTGTAGTTCACGATCTTGCTGAAGTCAGGCTTCAGGGAAGCTCCGCCTACCAGACCGCCGTCGATATCGGGCTTTGCGAAAAGCTCGGCTGCATTGCCGGCATTGACAGATCCGCCGTACTGAATCCGAATCTCCTCGGCAACAGCATCGCCGTAAACTTCCTTAATGCACTGTCTGATAGCGCCACAGACCTCCTCAGCCTGGTCAGAGGTAGCGGTCTTGCCGGTGCCGATAGCCCAGATAGGCTCATAGGCGATAACAGTAGCCTTAGCCTGATCTGCAGTGACATTCTGGAAAGCGATCTTGATCTGCTGACGTACCCAGTCGATAGTGATGCCCTGCTCCCTCTGAGTCAGAGTCTCACCGCAGCAGATGATGGGGGTCAGGCCTTTCTCAATGGCCTTCAGAACCTTCTTATTCACGGTCTCATCAGTCTCTCCGAAGTATTCCCTTCTCTCAGAGTGTCCAATGATGACATACTTTGCGCCGGCATCCAGCAGCATATCTGCGGAAATCTCACCGGTATAGGCGCCCTTATCCTCGAAATAAAGGTTCTCAGCACCGATCTCGATATTGCTGCCCTTTGCAGCCGCTACTGCTGCAGGGATGTCAATGGCGGGTACGCACAGAACCACGTCAGAGTAATCGCTGACCACCAGGGGCTTCAGAGTCTCGATAAGCTCAGCAGTCTGAGTGGGGGTCATGTTCATTTTCCAGTTTCCAGCTACAATTGTTTTCCTTGCCATAGAGGATTCTCCTTATTATACCGCCTGAAAAGCGGCATTTTATAATATTAGGCCATTCTGTATTACAGGCGGTCCATCCTTTCAAATCTCCGGACTTCATGAAATACCTCAATCCGCCCTAATTCATGGATTCTGAGACATAGACCGCCATAGCGCATAGCCTTGATTTCTATTACTTCATCACAATTCGAATATTATTTGTCGTCTGCCGCAGCTACTCCGGGCAGGGTCTTGCCTTCCAGGAACTCCAGGGAAGCGCCTCCGCCGGTGGAGATGTGGGACATCTTGTCGCCAAAGCCCAGGCTGTTGACAGCCGCTGCGGAGTCGCCGCCACCGATAATGGTCGTAGCATCGGTATCTGCCAGAGCCTTTGCAACCGCAATGGTACCCTCAGCCAGCACAGGATTCTCGAAAACGCCCATAGGTCCGTTCCAGACCACGGTCTTGGCATTCTTCACGGCATCCGCAAAGAGGGCCCTGGTCTTTGCACCGATATCCAGGCCTTCCATATCATCAGGAATCTTGTCGGCATCCACGGTCTCAACCTTGAGATTAGGATCATCAATGGGGTTAGGGAAGCCTGCTGCAACCACGGTATCTACAGGCAGTAAGAGCTGCTTACCCAGCTTCTCAGCCTTAGCAATCATTTCCTTGCAGTAATCCAGCTTGGTGTCATCCACTAAGGACTTGCCGATGGACCAGCCCTTGGCCTTGAGGAAGGTAAATGCCATTCCGCCGCCGATAATGAGAGTGTCGCACTTATTCAGCAGATTGTCGATAACTGCCAGCTTGTCAGCTACCTTTGCACCGCCCAGAATAGCCACGAAAGGACGGACCGGATTCTCAACGGCGTTACCCAGGAAATTTATCTCCTTCTGCATCAGGTATCCAACTGCGCAGGCGCCGCCCTTTTCACGGACAAACTTGGTCACGCCCTCAACAGAGGCATGTGCCCTGTGGGAAGAACCAAAGGCGTCGCATACATAGTCATCGGCCAGCTCGGAAAGCTCCTTGGAGAAAGCCTCTCCGTTCTTGGTCTCTTCGGAACCGCGGAAACGGGTATTCTGCAGGAGAATGACATCTCCGTCCTTCATATTGTCCACAGCAGCCTTTGCATCCGCACCGGTCACATTATAATCAGAGATGAAAGGAACATCCTTGCCCAGCTTCTCAGACAGACGCTTTGCCACGGGGGCCAGGGACTCTCCCTCATTGGGGCCATTCTTGACCTTTCCTAAGTGGGAGCAGAGAATAACTTTTCCTCCGTCGCCCATCAGCTTCTTGATGGTGGGAAGAGCGGCCGCAATCCTGGTCTCATCCGTAATCTCACCGTTCTTTAAGGGTACATTAAAGTCACAGCGGACCAATACCCTTCTGCCTTTTACATTAATATCGTCCACAGATTTTTTATTTAATCCCATGCATTACCTCCTGAAAATATCCTGCAATCCAACGGATTCTCTTCGCAATACAGCGATAAACATTAGCTTTCTTCACTAAATCGAGCAGGGAAAATGCAAATCGCACCCCTCTCGTCCGCGAGCCGCCGGTCGGCTTTGCCGACAAATTTCAGATCGGCGGATCTGCGAATCGAGCAGGGAAGATGCAAATCGCACCCTACTCGTCCGCAAGCCGCCGGTCGGCTTTGCCGGCATATTTCATCTCGACGGATCTGCGGTAAAGCAAAGAGGCCCGGTCCATGCCGGACCGGACCTCCGTCTCATACACATCCATAGAAAACTGAAATCTCAGTTCTCAATTGCAATATGCACAGCCTTTCAGAACAATTCTCCTAGAACTCAGCCAAGCTCTGCGAAGTACTTGATGGTACGGACCATCTGGCTGGTGTAAGAATTCTCATTGTCATACCAAGAAACAACCTCTACCAGAGTCTTGTCGCCAACAGGGGAAACCATGGTCTGAGTAGCATCAAAGAGAGAGCCGAAGCGCATTCCGACGATATCGGAAGAAACGATCTGATCCTCATTGTAGCCGAAGGTCTCGGGATCGGAAGCAGCCTTCATAGCAGCATTGACATCCTCTTTGGTCACATTCGCCTTGTCGATAACAGCGAAGAGCAGGGTTGAGGAACCGGTAGGAGTAGGTACACGCTGTGCAGCGCCGATGAGCTTGCCGTTCAGCTCAGGGATGACAAGGCCGATAGCCTTTGCAGCACCAGTGCTGTTGGGAACGATATTGATAGCGCCGCCACGGCTTCTTCTCAGGTCGCCCTTTCTCTGAGGTCCGTCCAGAATCATCTGGTCACCGGTGTAAGCATGAATGGTGCACATAATACCGGACTCGATAGGAGCAAAGTCATTCAGTGCCTTAGCCATAGGTGCTAAGCAGTTGGTGGTGCAGGAAGCAGCAGAGATAATCTTGTCGTCCTTTGTAAGGCTCTTGTGGTTAACATTGTAAACGATAGTAGGCAGATCATTTCCGGCAGGAGCGGAAATAACAACCTTCTTGGCACCGGCATCGATATGAGCCTGGGCCTTTGCCTTGGAAGCATAGAATCCGGAGCACTCCAGAACAACGTCTACACCAACCTCGCCCCAAGGGCAGTTCTTCGCATCGGGCTCTTTGTAGATGCGGATGGTCTTGCCACATACGGTGATGGTACCAGCCTCATCGTCTGCTGTTACATCGCTCTCATGTCCGAAATCGACATAACGGCCCTGAGTGGAATCGTACTTCAGAAGGTGTGCCAGCATCTTGGGGCTGGTCAGATCGTTGATAGCTACGATCTCATAACCTTCTGCGCCAAACATCTGCCTGAAAGCAAGACGGCCAATACGTCCAAATCCATTAATCGCTACTTTTACTGCCATTTTGAAATCCTCCTAAACTAACTACAGATCTATTTGA
>JAILCB010000227.1 GCA_024680595.1 Lachnospiraceae bacterium
CCGGAGTTACTCCTTCCTGCCCCAGATGCATGTTGAAGAAGCGCTACGAGGCTTATGAAGAGGAAGGATATGAAAATGATGTGACGTCGGCAGGCTGTCCCACATTTGCGACAGAGCGCCTGAATACTTTGATTGGTTTTATTTCCATTATGATGCTCATGTATTTGGAGGCGCCCGGAAGTCCCTACAATAAAATGCTTGATGAAGTGAAGAACCGTAATTATGTAAGGATAAGGATGTCACCCTATCTCAGAGAATCAGAACTTAGTATGGGGATTTTTGACCGGGTTTTTTCTTCCTCCGACGCTGAGAGATTTACCTTTATGGATGAGACCATCTGGATTCCCCAGCACCCGGATTCCCCTGAATATGGAGAGAAGACCTGCAAGCTTTGCGGAGGCGTGGGAGACCTGAGGAGACTGAAGTACAAATTGACAGACACCCGAAAGATTTCCTAAGAAGATATAGGGCAGCTTGTTTGATAGGGCGGTAAGAATCGGACAAGCTGCCTGGGAAAATATGATTTCTAATGCGGAGGTAGGAGTATGAGGAGATTTGTGGAAGGAAATGATGCTCAGTTTCAGGATCTAAAGGAGTGGCTTCAAGATGGATTATGCCATGTATTTAAGAGGTGTGGAATGCCAGATTGCTGTAGCATTCCTGTGAGCCGAATCGGTTTTGAGAAGGATCACGGAGCCTATACCTTGCTGGTAGATAAGGGAATAACATGTTCCCGAAGAAAGGGGGGGATTCCACTGATTCAATTCAAACAGTTATTGTCGGATGGGGAAATTAAGTTTATTGATTTCAATGACTTGAAGGTTTTTCTGAAGAGTCTTAGTTTTCTTTATCATTAAGGAGGTGCAGGGAATATGTTTACAGGAATTGAATTAGCTTCGGCGTTCTTAAATTATAGTATTTTGGGTAATTCAATAAGAAGATTGCTTCATGGCGATAATGATATGCACTATGACCATAACGAATTGGGTACGCAGCTAAGTTCCGGGGGGCAGACGGAAACAAGTCAGAAAGTCTTCGGGCCGGTAGATTATTATGCGAATGCCCGCCACAACCAGGCGGACAAATGGTTTAGGTTTACTTATCGCAAGGTTAGAGGAGAGTGGTTAACCTATATTGAAAGGATGCCAAATTTGAACGGCAGGAGTGGGGATTTACATAGGACGCACAGATATAGAAATGGAAACACCTATTGGATTTGTTATGACCCTCAG
The DNA here is from genome assembly GCA_024680595.1 of Lachnospiraceae bacterium. Taxonomy (GTDB): domain Bacteria; phylum Bacillota; class Clostridia; order Lachnospirales; family Lachnospiraceae; genus NK4A144. The sequence goes on from JAILCB010000227.1 coordinate 1,233, forward strand.
CCTAGGACTTTGGAAGAGGCAAAGAGTGTGAGCCGGGCCTGGGCCGATAGAGAGTTGGAATATATTGCAACCGGAGTCCCTTTCGAGAGACAGATCTGGTAAAGGGGGTGGTAATTTATAATTTACTTGCGATTGGAGCAGATTTCACACTCCATAAAAATGGTTATATAGGAACATGCTGTATGTCGGCCGGCACCCTGGGTCTGGTCACAAAGTTTTATCGGGCGATAATTGGCAGCATTTAATCCTAATGCTTATGAAGAGTATAGTTGGTGGTGGCAATATGCGTGGCAGGGCGCATGAAAATAGTAGAAATTCAGTCAGCAGACATTAGTAGTTCTAGACTGGTAGAAAATATGAGAGGAGAATATTATGAGGGATTTTTCACAGGCTACAATGGCAGATTTCAGAGAACTGGACAATATCCTTTCCAACGGAAAACAATATATTTTACGTGACAGGGAATTTCCTGTAGGCTGCAGACCGGACAGGCTGGCGGTGGGGTTTCAGAAAGAGGGGAACACTTATAGGGTATATATAAAAGAACGCGTTGAGACAGATATAAAGGACGGGGACTTTGGTCGGCTGATGGAAAGGAGACAGATTACTTTTGACGGATTTGACAAGCTTATCTCATTTTTTCGTTCTCTTGCACCCCTATTTCAAGTAGGCACTTTAGATGCAGAAGAAGGAGTCCCTAATGACGCAGTAGTAGATAGGCAGATGCTTCAGGAAATCAAGGAGCAGGGGGAAAGGGATAGGATTGTGGTGCCAGATGAGATTGCAAAGCACTTAAAACAGCAGATATATGGCCAGGATGAGGCCATAGATGCCCTTGCGACTGGAATTGCATTGAATCAGCTGGATAAAAAAAGACGGG
>JAILCB010000106.1 GCA_024680595.1 Lachnospiraceae bacterium
GGACGACAGAAAGGGAAGAGAGCCTGGTCACCAGAGAGAGGGAAAGGGAGAGCTCATATAGCAGCACTCTCAGGACCAGCCGGGACAATATCACAGGTATTCGGGAAAGAGAAAGCTTTACCCTATTAAATGAGCCCGTCAATATCTATGAGAGTGGGGAATCGGAAAGTCCGGATGTGAGACGCGGCACAACAGATCGTCTGTCTGCCGCAGTGCTTTTTCGGCTTTTGCAGAATGTCCACTATATCCTTAGCGAGGAGGGAAGGAGGGCCCGGGATAATTGGTACGAATTCCGAAATCTTCTCTATCGCTCGGCAGAGAATACCTTTGAGAGACTTCAGTCTGCTATGACAGAAACAGCGGAAATTCCTGTCCCGGAAAGGGAAATCACTGAGGTCCTGGAGATGCTATTCCCGGAGGCCGGAGGAGAGGGTGAGGCACTTGCAGGTGAGGGCAACCTTTCCCAGGTCCAGACAGAGGCAGACATAATTGAACAGATAAAGCATACTCAGGAGACTCTATCCCAGAGCACAAATAATTATCGGAAAATGCTATCCCTTTTGGAGAGAGCCCGAAATGTGGGCCGGCGCAGGAATAGGGCCAGGGCGGAGAGCCGAAGGGCGCTTAGGAGTCCGGAGGAGAGCCGGGAGGCCATTGAGAGGCTTGAGAGAGAGGAAGAGGAAGGGGAGCAGGAGCGTCAGGAAATCCTAAGGGAAGTAACTGAATTATTCCCCAATGACTCTGTCCGGGTCTTTGAGGCAGTCGAGCAGGTTCTAAATCAGCCTGAAACCACCTTCCAGGATATATCCGTTGTTCAGAATAATGTAACCCAGCTCATGCAGGATATTGAAATGAGCAGGGAGGCGGGACAGGCAGAGGAGCTCATATTTTCCCGGGGCCGGGATGAAACCGCAGAGGCTCTAGAGGAGCTCCGGCAGCTGACCGGCAGAAGGGAACAGTCCGGAACTGAGAGCGCAGGATCATGGGAGGATAGGGAGAAACCACCTATCGTCCACAGGAGGACAGAGAGCCTGAGCCAGGAGGATGTAGAGGAAATCCTGTCCCAGAACCGGCGAAATGTAAACCGGGTCAGGGAAGAGAGGGAGTCTCAGCAGTCTTCCGTGGAATACCTGAATAATGTAACCCGTACTGTTGCAGAAACCGGATCTGTCATTACCGAGGAGGATCGGGAGGACATTGCGGAAATGGTCAGTAGAGGGGTCAGGTCCCAAATGGGCAGTATTTCCGATGAGGTTCTGAGGCGGCTGGAAAAGCGTCTGCGGAATGAAAAGAGCAGGAGAGGTATCTAAATGGGTTTCATGGATTACATCACAGATGTGGGAAAGAGTCTGGCGGGAAATATTTCAAAGGCTGTACTCTGTATCCGTGCCGTAGGAGCTCTCACTAAGACGGAGGAGCAGGCACCGGGAGAAAAAAAAGACGGCCTTTCGGCTGAAGTGAGAAGTGCCATAACTGATGTAAATAAAACGAATAAGTCTCTAATGAAACGGGCAGAGAAAACCCTGAAAAAAGGGGTTTCGGCGGCCTATGAGGATGTGGTAGCGGATGTTTCAGCCAATGGATATATTGCCCTGGAGGTTCAATATAATCCCAGCTCTATCCGCTTAGATACCACTGCCGGCCGACAGAGGGACTATTCTACTGAGAATGGTTTCACAAGTGTTACGGTGGTGGAGACCCCCGCTTCTACAACTCTTAGCTGTGAGCTGCTCTTTGATGACGTCAATAATATGGATGCTTTCATGCTTAGTGATAATCCCTTAACCAACCTTACGGTTTCCAATGTTGCAAATACCGTGACCAGTCTGGTAAAGAAGAATTATAGTGTCAAGCGGCAAATGGAGGGGCTTCTTTCCCTTCTGACCCTTCCCCAGGCCAAGCATGTAATATTCTTTTGGGGCAGTATGAGTTTTCGGGGTGAGATTACAGATATTACAACGAGTTATACCATGTTTAATAAGAAGGGCTTTCCCGTCCGGGGTGTCCTGGATCTAGTCATAAGGCAGGGGGATGGAACGGATGCTGCTGTGGGCATGGAGAAATCCTTCAAGTATGATGAGGAATACTGGCAGAAAGCCTTTGACGAATGCTTCAAGGAAGACGTAGGGGAGAAGAGCCTCTTTGACAAGGCTACCAGTAATAGCATGCTGAATTTGAAGCTATAGAGAGGATATTAATGCAATGGATATCATGTCATCTATTACACAAAATCTGGGCTTAGTTGAGAAGGCTATGATCGAGGTCTGGGATTTGCGTGACCGGAAATTGACCGTGAAGGATGCCGTCAAGGTGGCCGGCGGAGAAGGCGGCGGAGCTGGCGGAGGAATTGGCGGAGGAGCCTTTGATTTAAAGGATATGGCAAAGAACGTGGGGTCCTCCAAGATGAATATGGGTGTGCTCTATGAATACATGAAGGATTTGGGCGGTTACGGAGCGGATGAGGAGATGGGCCTGGAAGCTCTGGCTCAGCTCTTCCATTCACAGGCCAGCCGGAAGTACTTCACAGTACAGTTTAATCCCTCCACTCTAAAGCTATCAGGCCATAATGGAGGACTGGTAAAAAAGCTGGACTTTAATAATGGGGATTCCAAGGGGAAGAAATTCTCCAAAAGTGCCAGTTTTGAAAAGGGGGATACGGATATATCGCTTTCCGTCAGTCTCCTTTTCGACAGCGTTGTGAATTCGGATGCTTTCTCCGGGGATATGATGACCTTTAATGCAACCGGTCTTGTGCAGAAAGGGGTGAAGCTTATAAAAGGAAAGCAGGTTCCCAATGTCCAGAAGAGGGTGGAGGGCTTTATCGGAGCGTTGAGAAGCCGCTATACCAGATTACTCACCTTCATATGGGGAGATTTCGCTTATTCCGGAACTTTGAAGAGCGTCAATGCCGCCTATACCATGTTTGATATGTACGGAAGACCTATTCGGGGTACCGTGAATCTGAAGATAACCTGCGCAGACGCCTCCTCTACAGCTAATTCTCTGGAGGTCTGGAGAGAACGGTACAGGAAGGCTTTCCAGAACGGGAGCGAAAGCTTTGTCAAGAAGACTCAGAAATTGGGCGGTCTTTTGAAGCTTTGACTTTGCCGGGATATTAATGCAATGAATTGGTAAATTATACCTGGAACCCGGGGACAAGACATATGGCTCTCCGGGTCCGGTCCGGCAGCAATTGAGAATTATAGGTGAATTTCTATATTCTATATTAGAAATAGTGTGCAAATATGGCAGAATTTGATTATTCAAGTTTACGAAGTGCATATGAAGGCTTTACCTTTCCCTTGGTACAGGTGATAGTGGAAGGGGAGGTACTTTCCGGGGAAGAGGTGAATATGGCCGTAACCCGGGTGGAGGTAGAGCTTACATCAGGTTATGAGGCCTCTATCGCCACAATTGAGCTAGCAGGAGCCTTCGATCCGGATGTGGGTCGATTTAATTTGAGTAAGGATCGGCTGAAATTTATCTATATGGGATCCATGGTGCAGATCGCCATGGGATATGGAGCAAATGCCAGAGAGATTTTCCGGGGATTTGTGGCCAGGGTCCATTTTCTCATTCCGGAGTCGGAGAGTGAGGATGTACCCCGAATTGAAGTAACAGCATTGGATGTAAAAGGGCTCATGATGGCTAACCGCCATTCCAAAAGGCTGAATTCCAAGAATTTCTCGGATGCAGTCAAGGAGGTTCTAAGGGCCAATCCTTTCGTAACCTTAAAGGACGCAAAGAATAAAGATTTCATGGAAATGGTGGTGCATGACACTCCGGACAAGAATGCGGCCGGGGGCGGAGGGGCCGGAGGAGCAGGAGGAGCCGGCGGAGGCGGTGGCGGACAGGAAGCCACTACGGATAAAAGGGTAGAGATGGTGGAGGAGAGTGATTATGAATTCGTGGTAAAAGCCGCGAAAAAGTACAATTTTGAATTCTTCATCATAGGAAAAATCATTTATTTCGTAGAAGCCAAGAGTAATGATAATGTATTGATAAATTTGACCCCGGAATGCACCTTTCACAATCTGGACGTGGGTTATGACATTACTGGTCTTGTGAAATCAGTGGAGGTCAGAAACGTGGATATGGAGCAGGGCAAGTATGTGGGCACCAAGAAGAAACTGAACTCCAAAATATCGCTGGGTAATAAGGCGAAACCCTTAATTGAGAATCAGTCCCTGGTTTATCTGGATCCCACTGCGGACAGCAAGGAGGAGGCCGGATACCGGGCAGATTACCTTCTGAACTCAGTGGATTACCGGCTGGGAAGCATTCAGGCTGTCATCATAGGTATGCCGGAGATAGTACCGGGACGCTTCATCACCTTATCTGGCTTTGGGAGTCCCATTGACAACACCTTTTACGTTACAAGTGTAAAGCATATTCTGGACGGAGGCAGCTATCGAACAGAAATAGAGGGATGTGCCAACTCTATCTCTAAGTAGTATTATTTTCCCCATGCGAAAAGGAAAGGCATTCGGAAATCCCGCGCTGTGGGCGGGATACGGCTTTTGCTTCTAGGGAGCAATTCTATAGGATAAACAGAAAGCAGAATATACAGTATGGCGATTTTTGATATTTTGGAGGATGTCTCCAAAAAGCAGATAGAGAAAACCGATACCGGGGACAGTCGCATCATGGGAATTATGATGGGCAAGGTGGTCAAGAACTATGACAAGGACATGCCCGGAAGAGTCTGTGTTGTTCTCCTTTCCAGAGAGGAAGGGGAAGGAGAGGGAGATGAGGCGGATGTCGGCAGGATCCTCTGGGCCAGGGTAATCATGCCTTCCTCCGGCTCCGGCTGGGGCCATTATTTCATTCCCGAGGTGGGTGACATAGTAATGGTGACCTTTGAACAGGGAAATATAGAGAGAGCCTATGTCATTGGCTGCATTCCCAAGGTCAAGGACGATATTCTGAAAAAATCCAAACACGAGAAGAATCAATACAAGAAAATTGTCACCAAAAATGGCAGCTCCATTATTTTTGAAGATATTACAGAGGACCAGGGGGAAGGTCAGGGAGCAGGGGGCGGCGGAGCCGCCGGAACTCCCGGGGATAAGGATAAGATTACCATAGTCACAGCCCTGAGTTCCCATGAGATAGTTCTGGATAATGAGAAAAAATGTATCCAGATTAGTGACAAGGAAAAGAATAACTTTATCCGGCTCAATACGGCAGAGGATAAGGGAAAGATAGAGATTAAGGCGGCTAAGAACCTGACCATTAAGGTGGGGGAGAATATTTCCCTTATTATGAACGGCAATACCGGCGCGGTGACCCTGAAAGCCAAAAAGTTTAGTGTGGAGACCGATGACACCGCATCCGTGGTGAGTCAGGGCAGAGCGGAGCTGAAAGGGTCCAATGTCACTGTGGAAGGCAGTTCTATGGCAAAGCTGTCCAGCAATGGGGCGGTTCAGGTAGAGGGAACTCCTGTCAAATTGGGGTGAGGATAGAAAATGGCAGATGAACGTTTTTTAGGGACGGGAATGAAATTCCCGCCGGAAATTGATCCGGCCACCGGCCGTTTTCAGACGGTATCCGGGGCAAAAGCTGTGAAGGAGTCTATATATATTATTCTGATGACCAAAAAGACCGAACGGATTGTCAGACCGGAATTCGGCAGTAATGTTATGGACTATACCTTCATGGACACAGGAGAAACCATGCTTTCTATTCTACGCCGGGACATTACAGAGACAATTCTGGCCCAGGAGCCCCGGGTATCCAATGTGGATGTGACCACGGACGTCAGGGAAAAGCAGGGATATATCCTGGTAAACGTGGACTATACGATTAGTGCCACAAACTCCAGAGACAATTTGGTCTTTCCCTTCTATCTCAATGCGGAAGAGACGGAAATTGATGAGGAAGAGCCAGAGTACTATGATCCGGATATGCCCAGTGAATCCGGATACTATATGGAGGATGGAACTTGAAGATCGATAATCGCACGGTGGAAGATATCGAAAACCGAATAGAGGAGCTGGCGCGGAATTATACTCCGGAATGGCATTTTGACAGGGAGAACAGGGATATCGGATCTGCCCTGGCCAAGATTTTCTCTATAGAGATGAAGGAGAATATTGATCTGGTCAACCGTATTCCCGATCGCTATCACACGGCCCTGGTTAATATGCTGGATCTATCTCTGAAACCAGTCAAGCCTGCAGGGAGCGTTGTGCGTTTTGAGCTGATTGCCGACACAGTTCCGGGAACCTATATCCGAAAGGGCACAAGGCTTTCCTCGGATGCGGAGGATGAGGACGGATCTCCTGTTCTTTTTGAGACTGACAGGGAGATTTATGTGACTAATTCCCGTCTGACGGATGCTTTTATGACGGACCGGGAGGATGGAACCCTGGTTCCCCTTCTAGGGGATTTTCCTCCTGTTCGTATCATAGAAGGAGAGGAAGATGAAGAAGCAGAACCCGAGCCGGAGATGCTGAGTCCCGAGGCGGCATCCGGAATCGGCTCTGCTCAGTCAGACGGCGGGCAGGAAGATGGGGGTAATCAGGTTCAGGATGAGACTATGGCATCCCAGATTGAGCTGACACCTCCTGCAGGAGAGGAAGAGGCTATTTACTATCGCAGACAGATTAGACCTTTTGTTTTATTTTCTGAAATAGGGAATATTGCCAAAACAATCCTTATCCTTTACCACGAGGCTATCTTTGATCTGACGGGAGAACCTATTTATATTCGGATTTCCGGGAATGAATCCCTTAATCAGCGGATAGAAGCCGGGGAGTTTTCTTTTCAGTATTATACGAAGGGAGGCTTCACCACCTTTGAAAAGGTAAGACTCTTACCGGACAAGGAAACCTTTGAGCTCATTAAGGACAAGGAGAATAGAAAGGTTACTCTGGGGAACAGGAAGTATGCTATTGTCATACTGGTTGCCAGAGATATTTTGAAGGAGAATGAAGAGGTCTCCTTCCTGGGTATTTCTTCTTCCGGCGGGGATAGAAGCGCGGACTATGTTAATGATGGCAGTAATGACATGGATCCGGAGAAATTTGCACCCTTTACTGACATGCTTTCTGTTTATAATGAGTGCTATATTGGACAGGATCTTTATTTCTCCAAGAAGGGTGCCCGCGTAACAGTTACCTTCCATGTGAATTATGAAGAGCGGGGCTTTTATTTGAAAAAGGAGGAAGAGGAAGATCTTAGAATTATCAAGAAAAAGCCTAAGGTCGTTGCACAGGACATCCCTGCCGATGCATTTGCGGATGAAATTGAACTGGAATACTTTAATTCCATTGGCTGGAAGAGGCTGGTCTGCGCCAACCCGGTCAATTCCATATTTGCAAATGAGAAAGCAGGGGATGTGGAGTTTAGCTTTCTGTGTCCCTATGATTGGGCGGAGAGCCAAAGTGGGGCCGATTCCGGGCGCTGTATCAGGATGCGTCTTATTCGGTCGGATAATTGCTATCTGAGGCCTGGAATTCATCATTATCCGGTGATTTCTGATCTGCGTATACGCTTTTCCTATGAGGGCAGATTCACCCCTCCCTCCAAGCTCTTCCTCATTGCCGGAACAGAGAAGAGGGATATTACCCTCTCCTTGATGAAAGGAGGGAGATTTCCAATTCTCTATGGAGGCCATTATGAGGAGGATGCCCTTTATCTGGGCTTTCAGTCCCGTATGGAGGCAGGACCTGTCAGCATATATTTTGAGCTGGAGGATGTTGTCAACCAGAACGGCCTAAAGTGTTACTTCGAATATAGTACTAGCCGGGGCTTCCGCAGGATGAAGGTGGTGGATTATACCGGAGGCTTTACCAGGTCAGGTGCGGTTATGTTTGTGCCTCCATCTGACATGCATACATTAACTCTTCTGGGCAAGAGGCGTTTTTGGATCCGGGTTACTAGGGACGGTGTCCAGCTTGAGGGAGAAAATGCGGTTTTTCTACCCAGGATTCGGACCATAATGATGAATGTGGTCAATGTATCCAATATTGTAACCGGAAATGAGGAGAATTATTATATTTCCGAGATTAGCCCCAGTCAGCACTTTCCACTTCGGACCCGGAATATTATGGATGCAGTTGTATGGGTCAATGAAAAAGGGTATATTTCCAGAGAGGAAATGGATATTCTGCAGATGGAGCGGCCGGAGGATATCCGTATCGAATATGACAGGCTTGGGAATCCTTCCGCTGTATATGTGAAATGGGAGGAGACAGATAGTTTCTATCATGTTACCAATCGGAGATGCTATATCATCGACCGGATTTCAGACGAACTTATTTTTTCGGACGGAATCAAGGCCGACATTCCCAAGGTTACAGACGATATCTCCTTTAAGGTCTCTGTCCGATCCAGTAATGGTTTGAGAGGAAACGTGGATGCGGGCCAGATTAATGAGACCGTAGGGAATCAGCTCTATATTGAGAATATCTCGAACCCTGTGAGGGCATATGGCGGCAGCAATGTGGAGACTGTCAGGAATGCCCTGAGGAGGGGCGCGAATCTCCTTTATGGCAGGAAACGGCTGGTTTCTATCGATGATTATATCTGGGAAATTCTGAACTTTTCCGATAGCATTGATAAGGCAGTCTGTATTCCGGGGGAAACTTTGGACGGATTAGGCAGGGATTCAGATCTTTCCTTTGTTCTTCTCATGAAGGATTTTATGGATGGTTCTTTCTCTTTCCATAGGATTGCGGATCCTTTAAAGGCCCATTTAGCGGAGTCATCCTCTATAACTGTGGATAAAAGTCGAATTCATGTGGTGGAGCCTATATTTGTGGAGGTATCTGTCAGTGTCTGGGCAGACTTGAGGGATATTGACGAGAGTTTTGAAATTCAGAATCAGATGACGGAGATACTGAAGGACTATTTCAATCCAGTGTCCCGGGAGAGCAATAATGGGTGGGAAATAGGAAATGTGCCCAAGAACACCCAGGTACTGATGAAGCTGGCAACCCTAAAAAGCCACGCCATCGTCAAGAAAACAGTGATGGTGGCCCGGTATGTGGACAAGGACGGCCTGCATGAGACGGATCTGTCTGAATTAAACGTGAGTCCTTTCATGGTTCTATTTTCTGGAAATCATAGGATTTATTTCCGCCATATATAGGTTGTTATAGTAGGAATTTTGTCTGATTGAATTCTTCATGAAACGAGGGATGAAATTTTGCTAAGAATAGAAGAAACAACGAACAGAACCTATCAGGAGCGGATGGACGATGCTTTTGCATCTCTGCCCCTAATATCCGGGGAATGGACCAACTTTAACCCCTCGGATCCCGGAATGACCATCCTGGAGAATCTGACTGTCTTTGAGACTCTTCAGGGCTCCCGTATTAATGCCCTTACGGACCGCGTTCAGTTTATGCTCTTAAAGATGGCGGGATTCCAAAGCAGCAAAGGAAAGTGCGCCAGGGTTCTTCTCACCACGGATGGGATTCCGGAGAAGATTCAGGTAATCAAGAATCAGAAGTTTAGGCTGGGGAGACTGGTATTTGAGACAAGGCGGGACACATCCATAGGCGGATGTCATCTAACGGGGATCCTTTCCTCCTATAATGACTCCTATCATGATTGTTCTTTTCTCCTGGACCGGGAATACCGGATGCCTGTGCGTATTTTCGGGGACACACCTAAGGTGGGGGATTGTGTATACTTCTTTTCCAATGATTTGCCGGAGCCCGGGGCCGAGCTCATATTCTATATTAACGTGGACTCCCGTTTTAATAGAAATCCTGTAGAAAATCGTGCAGAGAATCTGTTCGCATCTCTGAAATGGGAGTATTATACAGAAGAGGGATTTCAGGAATTAAAGGTCAGGGACTATACAGGGGCCTTCATAAGCAGCGGTGAATTAAAACTAAAGCTGGGGGAGAAAGAGCCGAGCCCTTACAGAGAGACGCCGGTTAAGGGATATTGTATCCGGGCCACCCTGACGGAGATGAATTATGATATCCGTCCCCGACTGACCGCAGTAGATGCCTTTCTGCTGGAGACCTGGCAAAAGGATACTAAGGCTGTCTGTACAGCCTACCGCTATTCGGATAAGCTGCATATTAAAAGCCTTTTTCCCGAGGGAGAATATGTTCTGGTCTTTGGTAAAGAGGAGAAGGGACCCTCCTATCGCAGATATGAGCTAACCCTATCTCCCGGGGCCCGGGGCAGATATTGCCTCTATAAGAAGGAGGATAAGGGCTTTACCTTAGAGTTTGGGGACGGATTATTTGGAAAATCTCCCGTCAAAGTTAAAGAGGCGATTCGGGTAGTTCTCTATGATGAGGACATAATGAGGAGTTACCGAATTGGTCTGGTTCAGGGTTATGATAATCAGGAACTGGACCTTCCGGTTAAGCATATTGTACCGGATTCTTTCTGCCTCTTGGCTAAGAGACAGGATGAGAGCGGAGAGGACATTTTTGACTTTGTCAGGCCGGAGCATAATGAGGATGATTCCCTCTATTATCACCTCCTGGAGAATGACGGCAAGATTGTCATTGAGGACGCGGGTTCTTTTATGGGGGCAGAGCTATTTCTGTCCGGGGTCACCGTGTCGGAGGGACCTGACGGGAATGTGAGGCCGGGAAACTATTTCTCGGCAGATGGTCTGGATTATGGGGCTGTTTTCTATAATCCGGGCGGCGGTACGGGAGGCTGCTTTAGGGAAAGGCTGGAAGAGGTCCGGGATCGGTTCCGAAATGATGTTTTCACACCTTACACCTGTGTGACCGCTGCTGATTACGAGGAGATGGTACGTACTACTCCGGGACTTTGCATCCGAAAAGCCAAGGCAATTATGAACGAGATGGACAATCTGGTTCATATCGCCGTAATGCCGGGTACCGATGAGGAGCACCCCAGTCTGCCGGATACCTACAAGAAAGCAATAACGGAAAGACTTTTGGAGCGCAGGCTTATTACCACAAGGTTCCAGCTATTGAATCCTGTTTATACGCCAGTGTCCATAAAGAGCACGGTCTATGTGAGGCGCTATGTAGGAGATTGCAGAAAGATCATTGAGGAACGCTTTAGGAAGGAACTGGACTATGTGGAGAGCGACAGAAATTTTGGAGAGATTCTGAGATTTGAGGATGTTTTCCGCGCCGTAGAAGAACTGGACTGCGTAGAATATATCTACGAACTGTCTGTTTGGCCGGAAAGGAGGAAATTCGCCAAGGTAGTGGATTCCGATATCTATCCCTTAGAGAACTGCCTTCTTTATCCGGGAAATATTGAGCTGGAGCTTATTACGGCCCAGAAATAGTGGACTTTGAGCCTATTGTAGATGATTTAGAATTGGAAAAGAGATTTCATGCCAAGATATTCCATAAAAAAATTGCATTGGAACAAAGGATGTGTTCAGGGCTTTAAGGTGAGTGAAGACAATGGGATTGTCTTACGAAAAAAGAGCCTATTTCATTTGGCCTTTCTGAAGGGAATTGACAGCTTGCAGGATGGGGGAAGCTGGGGAAGGCTTTTCTTTGATGTTGAAAAATCAGAAAGTGTTATGTATTCTGTCTATATTTTGGCTTCCGATCAGGGGTATGCGGATGTGCGGGGGATTTTTCAGCCCTATAATGATGTAATATCTGATCCCGGCAGAGATACAGCGGAGAAGCTAAGTATTTTCAAGGAAATGGGAGCCAGGCGTTACGTGGGAGTGAATGATATACTTCTTTATGAATTGGAGGGAAGATATCTTTTCATTGTCATTGAGGCTGTGGGAGAAGGGGATTTGACTATCAGGAACTTGAAGGTCGATTCTACCGGAGACAATTTCATGGCGGCTTTTCCTGAAATTTACCAGGAGAGAGATAGCTTTTTTCATCGTTATATATCTATTTTCTCTAGTATCTATAATGATTTTCAGGCGGACATTGAGGCCCTTCCCGATATGCTGAATTTGGAGACTTGTTCCAAAGAGCTGCTGGTTCTGTATGCCGGCTGGATGGGGGTTAATCTACAGAATGTAAATCTGGATGAGAAAATACTTCGTAACCTTGTTAAGGAAATATATTCCCTGAACCGAATGAAGGGGACGAAAAAGGTTGTGAAGCGGATTATTCAGATCCTCATTAATGAGGATGCGGTAATTATTGAGCATAATTCTGTAAGAAGCTGGCTAAAAAAGGAGAATGCGGAGATTCCTCCAAATTTCAAGGTTAGGGGTCTTTATGATGTCACCATATTGATAAAGAAGCGTCTGACAGAGGAACTTAGCCATCAGATGATGTACATATTGGAGCAATTTCTCCCTATTAGAACTAAGCTGCATATAGCACAGATGGATGAGGTAGCTACTGTTGATTCCAATAGTTTCCTGGATGTGAATGTGAACCTGGCGGAGGAGAAAGAAGCTATACTGGATGAGGATTCTGCTTTGGATGGGAGGGTTATTTTATCATGATGATAGATGAGGTCAAGAAGGATGGGGATTTATACTTAAATATTCATGGAAAGGTAGACAGTTCCATAGGAGAGGAATTTACCAATACCTTAATACGTGCTTTTCAGAAATCTCTTTCTGTTGTTGTAAATTTCGAGGAGGTAACTTATATATCCAGTATGGGACTGAGGGGCCTTCTTTTGGGAGAGAAAATTGCCCAGTCCAAGAATGGAAGGCTTGTAGTCATCAATGTATCGGATGATGTACTGGATACTTTCCGTGTAACAGGATTTGACAAGCTATTGACGATTCGCTGAGTCATGATAGAGTTTAAGAGTGTTGGAAAATGGTTTAAGGGGGAAGAGGGGCCTTTGTTTTCATCCTTTTCTGAGAGGATAGAGAAGGGGGAATTCATCCTGCTCACAGGTAGGAGCGGCAGTGGCAAGACGACATTGCTGAGATTTTTGCTGAAGGAAGATGAACCGGATAGTGGGGAGATTTACGTGAACGGTCAGCTTCTCTCAGATATTAAAAGGAGTGATATCCCATCCTACCGCAGACAGATAGGGGTTGTCTTTCAGGATTTCAGGCTGTTCGAGGAATATACCGTTTACGGGAATTTGGAAATGACACTTCTTCTGACGGGGGGACGGCGCAGGGAGGCGGAGCAGAGGGTGACGGCCGTGCTTCGTATGCTGGGAATTGACAGGCTTTATAAGAGATATCCTAAGGAGCTTTCCGGAGGGGAGAAACAGAAAGTATGTCTTGCCAGGGCCCTTATCAATAATCCCTCTATCGTGTTGGCGGATGAGCCCACGGGCAATCTGGATCCTGAAGCTTCGGTTGAGATAATGCGGCTTATGGAGCTTATTCATAGAAAAGGAGTTACGGTTCTTATGGCCACCCACGATTTGGCGGCTATAGAGGAGCTGGCTCATACAGGCAGAAGGATTTCTCTGGATGATAATATAGGGGAGTGTAAGGAGGACTGAATGACAATTCTTCAAAAAATTTTGCTGATTGCGGCTGGAATCTGCTATGCCGTAACACTGTATTCTTTCTTTAATTCGGGTGTTTATATCATTATTCTGTTTTTCCTTTTACACAGCCTATGTCTGCTTTTATTCTGTTACCGCTGTTATATGGAGTCCACTCGCGATGCCAAGAAGATAGAGACCTATCAGCAGGATATCGGTATGGAAATGGCCGAAAAGGATAGCCTGCTCAAGCTTTTGCAAGAGCGGATTTCTGTAATTAGGACCGGGCATATGGATCTGAGCCGGAACTTTGACGAGCTGCAGCTGGAGAAGGAAAAGCTGGAGAAACGGGTAGCGGAGCTGGAGCAGGAGAAACAGGAACATATGGACAAGGAAGTGGCCACCATGATGGGTGAAGGGGCGGTGATGGAGGGAATTCTGCCTCCGCTCCCGGAGGATGCCATTCCCCTGGGAACAGTGGATATTATTGCCCTGGCTAACCGGGCTAAGGATGTCTTCCGTGATGTGGCCCAGAAGGCGGGACTCCGGATTACGGTTTCCAGTGCCCTGAGTATGCTTCCTGTCAGGGCTGATGAGAATAGACTTATGATATTATTCAAGAATATCATTGATAATTCCCTGAAATATATGAACCGGGCAGGCTCTCTAGTTATCACTATTTCTACAATTAATGATGATATTTTTGTGGTATTAAAGGATACAGGAGAGGGACTTCCCGAAGCGGAAACCAGGCATATTTTTGAATTAAATTATCAGGGCAGTAACCGAATGTCCGGAAACGGCCTGGGCTTAGCCCAGGCCAGGGCTATTGTGGAAGCCTATGGCGGTACCATTTATGCCAGAAGCACGCCGGGGAAGGGAATGGGTATCTATATCCAGCTGCCTGCATAATGTAAGCTATCTGATTTTCTAGTTAAGGAAAAGAAGTATCATCGTATAAGTATTGAAATGGCAGGATGAGGCTCCTTAGAGGTTCAAATGAGAAAGAGTAAATATCTAACTGCAGCCCTGATTGTGGTTGCCATATTATATTATATAGCGGTTACACTGATTTCGGTATTTTTTTCCGGAGACCAAATGTCAACCCATAATGTCCGGCATCTCCTGTCGGAAATAGGCGGTGACGAGAGTAAGGTGAAGCTGGATGAGGTATTGATCCGTGGAGATTTATCCCAGCAAAGTTCTAAAAAGGGTCAGGAAAGAAAGGACAGCGCAGATGGAGATGATAATAAGGAGGCTGCTGTGTCAGAGAACACGGTAGCGGAAGCGGAGCCGGAGCCGGAACCTGAAATCACTATTATTCCTGAGGAGAAAGAGAAGCATTATTATTCCTTTAAGGCAGTGACAAAGAAGACCAAGCTCCATATGAGAGAGAAACCGAATATCAATTCTAAGAGTGTTGCAAAGCTGGCCTCCGGCGCTACCGGTTACGTACTGGAGCTGGGGGATGAATGGTCCTATGTAACTACGGGGAAGCAGACAGGATATTGCTCCAATGAATTTCTCAACTTTACGGAGATCTCCGAGGAAGAATTCCCGGAGGAGCTCAGGAGTGAGGTGGTTCAAACTGAGTGAATCCTTTGATGGGATGATCCTATGACGACATCGTTTATAGAAACCTGTATACGGCTTATTGTATTACGTTGTGATTCTTATTTGAAGGAAAACGGAATAGAGGACAGTTTTCAGGACTTTCCGGGGCTTTCCCAGATGGCCTACGGTGCATCCGATGAGGATTTGAGGCATTGGTCCCGGGTCCTAAAGACCATTGATGAAAGCCTGTCTTCGGAGAGAGACGGAAAGCGGATACAGGATGAATTGAATATTTCAGAATACCGCTACTTTTCCCTGGCTTCCCTTTTGGGGGGAGGGGAGATTATGCAGTCTCTCCTAGATCTCCTGATAGCTAATCATTCCTATCCCGAATTCGGAGCCTATCTCACACGTCATTTCGGCTATTCTGTAAACCTGCACTTAGCCTGCCTCATGGAAGGGAAGTCCTTTCCCCGGGAGGAGGAAATTCTAGAGAAATATAAGGCTGCAGGGCGAATTTGCCAGATAGACTTCGGGCATTCTCCTTATCAATATGATGAACTCATTATTGATGACCGGATTATGGGATATCTCATGGGAAATGATGACCTGAATCCCCTAATTGCGGACTTTGTGGATATATTTAGACCGGGAGAGGGAACCGGTCTCCATGCCCCCTTCCTTTATGAGAATTTAATTGAAGAGGGCAGTTTGTTTTTTGGGAACGCTTTTAAGAGCAAGGGGACCGATGACGGGAAAGGACCGGTAATTCAGATATCAGGACATGGCGGCAGGAGATTTCTGGCAAAGCATATGGCAACTAGGGTAGGAATGCCTTTTCTCTTTGTCCATCTCACCTCCTTTCTGCAGGAGGCGGGACAAGAGCACTTTAATGAACTGAAAGGAGCTATCCTGAGGGAGGCCTGGCTTTCCAGAGCAGGGATTTGCTTCTATGAGATTGCGGACAGCATTTCAGCAAAAACGGAAGGTCCCGAGAATAGGAGCCTTCGCCTTCGGGAGCGGTCGATTCTGGAGAGACGACTTTTTCTGCCTATATGGAAGGAGGGCATTCCTTTAATTCTCTGTGCAGATTCTTCTGCGCCCCTAATGAATCTTCCGGCTTTTTCTTCTTTTCTGCGCTTAGAATTGCCTGAGAAAATCGAATATGAGGATCGATTAAAGCTTTGGCAGGGATTTTCGGAATGTTACGGTCTGGAATTGGATGCAGAGAGCTATGCCTTGCGTTACCATATGAATGCCTCCGAAATATCGGAGGTTATTGG
>JAILCB010000259.1 GCA_024680595.1 Lachnospiraceae bacterium
ATTCTGTGTCCTCTGCCTTGTTCTGGGGATGTCCGGCTGCGGAAAAGAGACGGAAAAGCTTTCCTATGATGAGGACAAGGTCATTAACAATGCCCAGTTTGCGGTCATGCTTTATGGCACAGATGGAACTGGTTCCAAGACTATTGGGGATATTTTCGGTGTCCAGGATTATGTTGCGGCAGGACAAATAAAAGAATCCGATATCATGCAGGATATTTTCGGAGTCGATGATATTAAGGATGTTACATCCTTTGATGATGAGGATATCGAGATATTTTCAAAGAAAGTAGATACGTTTCGCCAGAACGGATATGGCATTCCTATATTCCAGGGAAATGCTATAAAAACGGGATATGAATCTTACCGGGATGCGACCAAGGAACTGGGAAAAATTGTTTCCATTTCGGACGAGCCGGAAATTACAGCTACTGACAGTGAGATTACCTGCAAGATGGAGCTGACCGGTGAGAATAAGGGGGCGGACGGCAAGCCGCTTACGGCTGAGACAGAGATTCTCTTTACCAAGAATCTGGCTGTGAAGAGCTTTACAGTTAATATTAATAGGACTTTTGGTGAGAAGATGGCTAATGCCGGATTGAACACCCTTTTAGGTATGGGCATGACATTCTGTGTCCTAATCCTGATTAGTGTTGTTATCTGGCTCATGGGCACCATAGTCCAGAGTGTGACACAGAAAAAGAAGGCTTTAGACGAGACAGAGCCTGTTGGTTCCGGTCAGGCGGATAGAAGCTCTGTGGAGGCGTCAGCTAATGAACAGGCGGCTGTTGAAGAGACTGCCGATGATGAGGCTCTGGTAGCAGTTATTGCAGCGGCCATTGCCGCCTATGAAAGCGGTCAGAGGGGCTACAATGTGTCGCCTGACACCTTTGTGGTTAAGTCTGTGAAGAGGAGAAGGAGTGCCTGACGACAGTGTCAGGAGTCCTGAAATGAGGCTTACGCCTAAGCGGTTGAGTCTCTGAAAAGGAGACGGAGTGCCTGAGAGCACCGAATTCCTAGAGGATTAGAGCAGAAGGATTAATTATTATTATTGCATTCTAGATACAAGAAAGGGTGAATCTTATGAAGAACTATACGATTACAGTTAATGGAACGGCTTATGACGTTACGGTAGAGGAGACCGAGGGCGGAGCCGCCCCTGCCGCTCCTGCAAAGAAGGCTGCCCCCTCGCTGGCAAAGAAAGCCGCCCCCGCAGCCCCTGCAGCCGCTCCTGCAGCAGGCGGAGCAGGTTCTATCCGCGTTGAGGCGGGTGCCGCAGGAAAGGTATTCAAGCTGGATACCAAGGTTGGTGACACTGTGAAGAAGGGCGATACCGTGGTCACTATCGAGGCTATGAAGATGGAGATTCCTGTGGTTGCTCCTCAGGACGGCACCGTAGCAAGTATTGACTGTGCAGTTGGTGATCCCTGTGAGGCAGGTGCTCTGCTGGCAACGCTTAAATAAGACGGTTCTCGGATTGCGATATCTGTTTTCCGCCTAATTTCCATATCCCGGATTTCCTTTAGAATAGCCGGATTCCAAGGTTTTCATGGAATAGAAGGAAATAGCAGAGTGTCGTCTCCGGAAAAGAGAGGTTTATATGGATTATATTGCGAATACGCTGGAAAATCTGGCGAATCAGTCCGCTTTTACGAATATGACAGTGGGAAATGTCATCATGATTGCGGTTGCCTGCATTTTCCTGTTTCTGGCGATAGTAAAAGGATTTGAACCACTGCTTCTGGTGCCGATTTCATTCGGTATGCTGCTGGTTAATATTTATCCTGACATCATGAAAGAGGGAGGCCTTCTTCATTACTTCTTCCTACTGGATGAATGGGCAATCCTCCCCTGTTTGATTTTTATGGGAGTCGGGGCTATGACGGATTTCGGTCCCCTCATTGCTAATCCCAAGAGCTTTATTCTGGGAGCCGCCGCCCAGTTCGGTATCTTTTCCGCCTACTTTGGCGCTATTGCCCTGGGCTTTAATGATAAGCAGGCCGCCGCTATTTCTATTATCGGCGGTGCCGACGGCCCTACATCTATCTTCCTGGCTTCCAGGCTGGGACAGACGGCTATTCTGGGTCCTATTGCGGTTGCGGCCTATTCCTATATGTCACTGGTGCCCATTATTCAGCCGCCTATCATGAAGCTCCTTACCACGGATAAGGAGAGGCATATCAAGATGGAGCAGCTGCGTCCGGTATCCAAGCTGGAAAAGGTCCTCTTCCCTATTATCGTTACTATCATTGTTTCCATGATTCTGCCGACTACGGCTCCCCTTATCGGTATGCTGATGCTGGGTAATCTCTTTAGAGAGTGCGGAGTTGTTAGGCAGCTGCAGGAGACCGCTTCTAACGCCATGATGTATATCGTGGTTATTATGCTGGGTACATCGGTCGGAGCAACTACTAGCGCTGAGGCTTTCCTGAATGCCACAACCCTGAAAATCGTGGCTCTGGGTCTTGTGGCCTTTGCCTTTGGAACAGCCGCCGGCTGTCTGGTGGGCAAGCTCATGTGCGTTGCTACGGGTGGCAAGATTAATCCCCTTATCGGATCTGCGGGGGTATCCGCCGTGCCTATGGCCGCCAGGGTGTCTCAGAAGGTGGGGGCGGAAACCGATCCCAGTAATTTCCTGCTCATGCATGCCATGGGACCCAATGTGGCCGGCGTGGTAGGAACTGCGGTCGTTGCAGGTACCTTCATGGCAGTTTTCGGGGTCTGATAACGGCCTTGGGCCTTGAATTCGGGACGAGGAGATTTGAGCGTGAGAGCCTAGGTCTTGGGCCTTGAATTCAGGACGAGGAGAATTGAGCGTGAGAGCCTAGGTCTTGGGTCTTGAATTCAGGACGAGGAGATTTGAGCGTGAGAGCCTAGGTCTTGGGTCTTGAATTCAGGACCAAGAGAAATTGATGTGAAAACGTAAGATTCGGTCTTGAATTCAGGACGAGGAGAATTGACCGTGAGAGTCTAGGTCCTGGGCTTAGTGTTCAGGACGAATAGATTTGAGCGTGAAAGCCTGGGACTTGAGCCTAGAGTTCAGAGTAAAGAGAATTGGACGCGGAAACGTAGGATTCGGCCTTGAACCTAGGACGAGATGAATTGAGCGTGAAAGCCTAGGATTTGGGTCTAGTGTTCAGGATGAATAGAATTGAACGTGAAAGCCTGGGACTTGGGCCTTGAATTCAGGGTAAAGAGAATTGAACGCGGAGGTGTAGGATTTGTCCTTTGACCTGAAATGAAAGGAATTCGGAGGATAGTCCCGTCTGAAGGGATGTTTTTCATGAATCTTACATTTCTTCGGACTCTAATGATATGAAATTAAGAGAAAGCCTTTTAGATGGCTTTCAGATTGAAGGGGCGCGGTTACAGCCGTGCCGGAGAAGAAATAAATTAGGAGGATACTATGGCTGACATTAAGAAAAAGCCCATCGGCATTACCGAAACCATTCTGCGTGATGCGCATCAGTCTCTGATCGCCACCAGAATGCCCACCGATGTGATGCTGCCCATATTAGAGACCATGGACAAGGTGGGGTATAATGCAATTGAGTGCTGGGGAGGAGCAACTTTTGACTCCTGCCTGAGATTTCTGAAAGAGGATCCCTGGGAGAGACTCAGGAAGATTCGTAAGGGCTGCCCTAACAGCAAGCTGCAGATGCTCTTCCGTGGACAGAATATCCTGGGATACAATCATTATGCAGACGATGTTGTGGAATATTTCGTTCAGAAGTCCATCGCAAACGGAATCGATATTATCCGTATTTTTGACTGCCTGAATGACCTGAGAAACCTGGAGACCTGTGTCAAGGCTACTAAGAAGGAACAGGGACACGCTCAGATCGCTCTTTCCTATACTCTGGGAGATGCCTATACCCTGGATTATTGGAAGAAGATGGCAAAGGATATCGAGAATCTGGGTGCGGATTCCATCTGTATCAAGGACATGGCGGGACTTCTTCTGCCTCAGGATGCCTATGATCTGGTTTCCGCTATGAAGTCCGGAAGCAGCCTGCCCATTGAGGTTCATACTCACTATACTTCCGGAATGGGCTCTATGACCTATCTCAAAGCAATTGAGGCCGGAGCTGATATTATCGATACCGCGGCTTCACCTCTGGCTCTGGGAACATCCCAGCCTGCAACTGAGGTTATGGTACGGGCCCTGCAGGGTTCTCCCTATGACACTGGTCTGGATTTGAATCTACTTATTCAGGTGGCCAACCACTTCCAGCCCTATAGGGAAGAGTGCCTGAAGAGCGGCCTCCTGAACCCCAAGGTTCTGGGTGTTAATATTAATACCCTGCGTTATCAGGTGCCTGGCGGAATGCTTTCTAATATGATTAAGCAGCTGGATGAGCAGGGACATCCCGAAAAGCTGACTGAGGTGCTGGAGGAAGTGCCTAGAGTTAGAAAAGACTTCGGTGAGCCTCCTCTGGTTACGCCTTCTTCCCAGATTGTGGGAACCCAGGCCGTTATGAATGTGCTTATGGGAGAGCGTTACAAGGTGGCCTCCGGCCAGACCAAGGACCTGTGCAGGGGTATGTATGGACAGACCATTAAGCCCATGAATCCTGAGGTTGTGGCCAAGATTATTCCCGGAGAGACACCCATTACCGACCGTCCTGCGGATCATCTGGAGCCTCAGCTTCCTAAATATGAGAAGGAATGCGCCAGATGGAAGCAGCAGCCGGAGGATGTGCTGTCCTATGCCCTCTTCCCCCAGGTGGCCCTGGATTTCTTCAAGTATCGTGAGGCCCAGCAGGAGGGTGTGGATTTGACCAAGGCGGATACGGCCAACGGCGCCTATCCCGTATAATATAATTCAAGGAAAATGGATCGGCGCCAGTTCCGTGAAGAGTGAGTTAAAGCGGAAAAGGAAAGAGCCAGTTCCGTGAAGAGTGAAATTTGCGGAAAAGGAAAAGCTTATCCCGTGAAGAATGAACTAAAGCGGGAAAGGAAAAGCTTATCCCGTGAAGAATGAACTAAAGCGGGAAAGGAAAGAGCCTGTTCCGTGAAGAAATTAATTAAAGCGGAATGGGCTGGCGCCTATCCCTTATTGGTAGAGAGTAAATTTGTTCTAGTGCTTAGCGAGGAATTATACGGATTCGGAGAGGGGAGGCTTCCTTCCTAATTCCGAATCCGGGGCTCGTTAGTTATATGTCTCGATTGTGAAACTTGGCGCGGGATTCGGATCAGAATGTAGCCCCTAACTTGCGGGGTTCGGCAGGATACTTAGGGCGGTCGAGGTGCTGTTCAGCATGTAGCCCCTAACCTTCGGGGTTCGACAGGAAACATAGGGCGGTCGAGGTCGTGTTCAGCATGTAGCCCCTAACCTGCGGGGTTCGACAGGAAACTTAGGGCGGTCGAGGTCGTGTCCCGGATGGGATGGAATGATTAAGTGACTATAGGTATTCAACTTCCTTAATGAATAGTAGGAGGATTTATGCCGAAAAAAAGTAGTGTAACAAAGGAAAAAATATTTGAGAGTGCATTCCAGCTGGTAAGAGAGAAGGGGATGGAAGAGTTTTCCGCCCGTAGGGTGGCAGAAGCCGCAGGCTGTTCCACTCAGCCCATTTTTCGTGCTTATGCCAATATGGGTGAACTAGAGGAAGAAATATTCCGTTTCGCCGCGGATCTTTTCAGTGCCAGATTTGAGGAAGAGAAGTCCTATTCCAGAGTTCCCTTTGTCAATTTCGGCATGACCTATATTTCTTTTGCAAGAGAAGAACCCCACCTCTTCCGTATGCTTTTCATTAATGAAAACATCCTTCAAAAGAGTATGTATGAGCTGGTGAACGGCGGCTCCAAGAATATCGTAATTAAGGAAATCCGGAATCTGGAAGGGCTGAGTCCTGATGAGGCGGGGCCAATTTTCATGAAGGTCTGGCTTTTCATTCACGGTATAGCCTGCATGATAGTCCGCAATGATTTCGATATCCCGGAGGATGAGATGGTTTCGCTCCTCAAGGAGACCTTTGGAAAATTCTATGAGAAATAAATCTGGCGGTCAAAGGGTCTTAATTGTGGGAGGCGGGGCAGCCGGTATGCTGTGCGCCATTTTTGCCGCAAGATCCGGTGCGGAGGTTTCCCTTTTCGAAAAGAATGAAAAGTTGGGAAAGAAGCTCTTTATTACGGGAAAGGGACGCTGTAATCTGACCAATCGCACGGATATCCGGGATTTCTTTGATTATATTATGAGGAATAAAAGCTTCCTTTATTCCAGTCTTTATGGTTTTTCCAATGAGGATGTCTGTGATTTCTTTGAAGAACTGGGACTCAGAATCAAGACGGAGCGAGGAAATCGGGTCTTTCCTGAAAGCGATCACTCCTATGATGTGATAGATGTCCTAAAAAGGGAGCTGAAAAGGCAGCAGGTTTCGGTTTACATAAATACAGAAGTCAAGTCTCTTTTGTTTGATGGTGACGTATGTAATGGCCTCGAGACTGCAGATGGGAGAAAATTTGCGGGAGAGGCCCTTATTATTGCGACCGGAGGGCTTTCCTATCCATCCACCGGTTCCACGGGGGACGGATATCGATTTGCAAAAGAGGCAGGGCATCACGTGACTTCTTTGACCCCTTCCCTGGTTCCTATGCGGGTCCGGGAAGAGTTTGTATCCGATTTGATGGGGCTTTCCCTCAAGAATACCGGCTTACGGATCACGGATGGAAAAGAGGAAGTCTATCGGGATTTTGGGGAAATGCTTTTCACCCATTTCGGCGTCAGCGGACCCATGATTCTGTCTGCCTCCGCTAATATTGATGCAAAGCGCTTTTCCCATGATTTAAGGCTGCATTTAGACTTGAAGCCTGCTCTGGATAATCATAAGTTGGATCAGAGAATTCTACGGGATCTGGATGAGGCCGGAGCCAAACAGGTGAAGAATGGCCTGAAGGGACTTTTGCCTGCCACACTTTTTCCTATTATTCTGGAGCTTGCGGGAATTGACGGGGATAAACGGTGTGCCGAGATGTCCAGGGAGGAGAGGGAGAGTCTGATAAGATCTATTAAAGATTTTTCTCTTACCATTAAATCTCTCTGTGGCTTTGAGGAGGCTGTGATTACGAGGGGCGGCGTGGATGTGCGGGAAGTGGATCCCGGCACCATGGAGTCAAAAAAGAAGAAAAACCTATATTTCATTGGTGAGGTTCTGGATGTGGATGCCCTTACCGGAGGCTTTAATCTGCAGATAGCCTGGTCGACTGCTGCGCAGGCCGGCAGGGCTGTAGGGCAGAATGGCGGAATGTCCTGATTATTATGGAATGACGAAGTGTCAGTGGATTATCACCAGGTGATGAAATGTTATTTTTTCTCTGCTGAAAGTCGGGTCTGTGCCTAAATCGAGTGGAAGAGCCAGTTTTAGGCACAGAGGCGGGAGTCTGGCATGGGTTTGAAAGTCTCTTCTGTGCCTAAATCGAGCGGAAGTGGCTGTCTTAGACACAGAAATGGGAGTTTGGGTTTGGGTTTGAAAGCCGGGCCTGTGCCTAAATCGAGTGGAAGTGGCTGTCTTAGGCACAGAGGCGGGAGTCCGGCATGGTTTTGAAAGCCGGGCCTGTGCCTAAATCGAGCGGAAGTGGCTGTTTTAGGCACAGAAATGGGAGTCTGGGTTTGGGAAGAGGGAATATGCTTTTCCTGGCTTTACGAAAATAATATTGGAGATTAAATATGTCATATAATATCGCAATTGACGGTCCTGCCGGAGCGGGGAAAAGTACAGTGGCTAAGCTTATTGCCGCACGGAAGGGCTATATTTATGTAGATACCGGAGCCATGTATCGGGCTATGGCCCTGCATATGCTGGAAAAAGGAATTGACCTTACAAAGGCTGAGGATATTGCCGCAGAATGCGAGAATGCGGATATTTCTATCCGTTATGAGGACGGCCTCCAATGTGTCATATTAAACGGGGTCAATGTCAATGACAGGATTCGAACGGAAGAGGTGAGTGCTGCAGCCAGCAGGACATCTGTGGTGCCGGAGGTTAGGAAAAAGCTGACATCCCTACAAAAGAAGCTGGCAGAGGAGCAGGATGTGGTCATGGATGGCCGGGATATCGGTACCAAGGTACTGCCTAATGCGGATTTGAAGATTTTTCTCACTGCCGGGGCTGAGACCAGGGCCAAACGACGCTTTGATGAGCTGACGGCTAAGGGTGAGGTCTGTGATTTGCAGGCAATTCAGCGGGATATCGAGGACCGGGATATGAGGGACATGACCAGGGCGGAGGCTCCCTTAAAACAGGCAGAGGATGCGGTCCTCATAGACACATCCCATATGTCAGCGGAAGAGGCAGCAGAGGAAATCATCCGGCTTACGGAGACCGCATAAGAGGCTGCAGAGGAAATTATCCGTCTCACGGAGACGGCGTAAGAGTTCTGTTTATTAATGAGAAAGAGATTATTCCAAAGTATAGAAAGGGAATGACTCTGATAGGGAAGATTTTGCAAATGCGACGGAGAGCACATCCAGGAAGTCCGGGTCCGGCCAGGGATACGCCTCCGGCCGGGCGGGACCGGTTGAGTATGAATGGTGTAATTAGTGGGAAAATAAGGGAAATAATTCGGGTTCCTTTTTTCTTACATAATTTCTGGATTTATAAAAGTGGCATTAAACTTACGGGGGAATGAATGGAAGTAAAGGTGGCCCGCACCGCCGGATTCTGTTTCGGGGTGAAGCGGGCGGTGGAAATGGTATATGAGGAGATCTCCAAGGGCGGCAGAATATTCACCTATGGCGAGATTATCCATAATGAAGAAGTAGTAAGGGATCTGGAGGAAAAGGGTGTCCGGGTTCTAGAAACGAAGGAAGAGCTCTACGGCCTATCTGATTGTACGGTCATTATCCGTTCTCATGGGGTTTCTAAAGAAATATATGAGATTTTGAATAAATGTCCGGGGGTCAGAATTGTGGACGCCACATGTCCTTTTGTGGCAAGAATTCACGAAATTGTGGAGCAAGAAAGCGCTGAGGGAAAGGAAATTGTAGTTATCGGAGACAAGGCCCATCCTGAGGTAGAGGGCATTATAGGTTTTTCTTCAGGACCCGTAAAAGCCTTGCAAACTAGCGAAGAAGCAGAGGCTTTCAAGCCTTTGGATGGCAGAAAAGTTTGCATTGTATCTCAAACAACATTTAACTTCAACAAATTTAAAGATTTAGTTGAAATCTTTGAAAAAAAAGGGTATAGTATAAGAGCTGTAAATACGATTTGCAGTGCAACAGAGCAGAGACAGAAAGAAGCCAGAGAAATATCATCC
>JAILCB010000304.1 GCA_024680595.1 Lachnospiraceae bacterium
ATAATCTTTATATTATCTGATTTCTTACCCCAGACCGGATTCCGGAAAACTACCATTCTCCACTTATATTCCTCTCCGCTGTGCTTCATATACTCTTCCGGAGACAGGAATTCCTTGCGTTTTTCCCTTCTTTCATTCTCCGTTTGCTCATGCAGGAGATCCACGCGGGACAGCCATTCATCCGCAGCTTCCTTGCTCTTGTTCTCTTTTATGATATCATATACTTCCTGTTCCATGGCATCCGAATTGGCCGAAAGCTGTTTTAATTCCTCATAATACTTCCTGACCTCCTCTTTACTCTGGGTTTCAAAGGCCAGCTTGGTATATATAGTAGTCTTTCTGTCATAGGAAGTTTCCACTAATTTTCTGTTTCCGGAATATTTTTCCGCCACCTTGTTGATCTGGGCTTTTACATTCTCATCTTCAAAGAGTCCTGTGGCATCAGCCAGGCTGTCGGACTCCATTTTCAGGAAGTCTTCCTTATTATTTTCTGAGTATTCTTTTAGTTTCTTGAAATTACCCTCGGCCTTAATCATGCTTTCAAACTCGAGAACATCCTTTGCCCGGGTTAGATGGTATTCAAGCGTATCATTTGTACTATTGCTTTCTATAATGAGTTCCCGATGCCTCATGGCGTCCAGACCTCTATTAAAGCGCTTCTGTTCTTCATTTAACTGATCCAATAAATCCTTAACCTGGGCAAGCCTCCTTCTTCCGGCCTCGAACCAGGGATTCTTATTCTCCACATAGTACTTGCAGGCATCAATGGCCTTCCGGTAAGCCTCCTGGGTTTTCAAAATATCCTGCATCTGGTTTTGGCTGCCTAGAATATTGTCGTCCAAAAGCTTATTCAGGTCCGAAATACTGTTCTTGACAGCCACCATCTCTGATGAATCACTGCCATACCACTTGCTGTCCTTGGAGAGAATCCTTATTCTGTTCTGCTTTAGTTTCTCCTGATCCCCGGCCCAGGACTCATACTCCAACGGCTTCTTCATATCCAGTCTGGAAAGGATTTTCGTATTCTCTTCCATCATGGCCTCGACAGACATTTTGGACCTATCCTCAACGCTATCCAGGATATTTCTGGTGATAAAGCGCTCCTTCATGGTCTCGATGCCGCCCTTTTCCACCTTCTCAGCCACTTGTTTTTCCCGTCTGAGCTCTTCTTCCTCTTTTCTTCGTTGAAGGTCTTCCTGGTCCTGCTGGTATCTGTCCCAACCTCTGACAACCTTATTATGCAGTGCTTCCATGGAATTATTATCGAATTGACGTTGTGATTTTTCTTTTTCTTTATATCCGTTTGGCATATTTCCACCTTTCCGCTTTCCCTTTCCCCATTTCTAAATCAAGTGCTTTCGCCGCAATGGATTCGGAGTGGTCTTTCCCTTCTCCCTTCATACAGATAGAGCTGCTATTTTTCCCGGAGCCTGGAAAAAATAAACGGTTTTTCTGTCATTCAGAATAACAGAAAAACCGCCTAAAAACAATTAGTATATGTGGTATATTGTCTGGAGGTCTCGACTGCCTGCACATCCTTTCGGACGTATTCCTGTCATTTCTCTATTATTATGGTGACCGGGCCGTCATTAACAGACTGAACCAGCATATCGGCGCCGAACTCTCCGGTTTCCACGTGAAACCCTCTCTCCCTGCACTCCTTGACCACCAGCTCATAGAGGGGAATGGCCTTGTCGGGTCTCGCCGCATCACTGAAACCCGGTCTTCTGGAGGAAATATCCGCATACAGGGTGAATTGACTCACTATCAGAAGCTCTGCCCCGGCATCCGAGGGGTTAATATTCATCTTCCCCTTGTCATCCTCAAAAATCCGCAGGCCGCAAATCCTATCCGCCACCCACTTGGCGCTCTCCCCGCTATCATCCTTATGAACGCCCAGCAGTACCAGCAGGCCCTTCCCTATATGGGCAACCCTTTCTCCTTCAATGGTAACTGCCGCCTCATTCACCCTTGTAACAACCGCCCTCATCTGCTATTCTCTCCTTGCTTTTTTCCTTATCACTACAATATAAACCGGCCTTTCGGGAATGTCTTTCCTGATGAACTCCAGAACACTCAGATAATAACTCAACTGAAAATAGAATCGGAAATCGAGGAAAAATCTCCCTACTCAGTTGGGCCTCGCCCACATCTCAGGATCAAAGGGCCTCCGATGTTGGGCTCACACTCAGAATTCCTTCCAAACATATAATAGCCAATCGACAGGCTACTTTGTTGAAAAACCATCCACAAACCGGTCCGCGATCTTCTGGCATTCCTCCTTCTTGTCCTGGGGGTATTGAATGACAATGTCATGATAGAAACTGTCATCAACTACAATTTTTTCAAACACCTCCTTGCCGCCTTCATCACTATAACGCAGGGTAAATGAATTTCCCTGAGGTTCTGTCACATCGGAATAGTACTGTTTTTTCAACTCATACTCCTCCTCCAGAACCGCATTATAATCAGCCGCAGCCCCGTAAAAATTAGCCCATACAAATTCAATTACCTCAATAGTCATGCCCAGCGAATCATTCTCGTAGCGGTAAGTATAGCCTCCCGCCGCATTATTATGCTCATATTCCCCGGAGTCCTGCGTTCTATTTGCAAAGCCGTCCGGTATCTCAAATTTGCTGCCATAGACCGTCTCAAATTCCGCCCCTTCTGTATCGGACTTATTCTCTCCTTCCTGTTTGGAAGCCTTAAATTCCTTTGCCGGAGTAGAGCTGTCAATATTATCAATTAATAAATAATTCTCCGTCTTGGCTAGCAGCTTATAATCATCCAGAGAAGCATTGGGATTATCATAGAAGCTATAATCAAAATCAGTCTCTGTCTTGACATGTAGCAAATCCTCACATTGAGGCTCATCCGGCGAAACCAGATAGGCATTATTATCCTCATTCCAGGCGCTGTCATCCTTCCAGAATCTGGCAGTTTCATCCATGCCGGCATCTACGGCGCTCTTTGAAAAATCCCCGTCCTCATTGAATCCATCGGATCCTACAAAAGAATTCGATGTCACTTCTTTAATTTGCCGGCCGTCAAAGGAATAGACCATGAAGCCTACATTTGTGCCGTCTGCCCACATCGGACTCCCATACTCATCTGAGCATACTATCTCAAAACCGGAATCCCTCTCTTTTAAGAGAATTTTCACTTCAAAATATCCGCTCTTATAGTTCCCTTCTCCTCCAAATATGCTGCCATTAATCTGGGTCAAAGGATACTCATCCGTATGTTCCGGGGAGCCGTCATTAAGGTAGACCACTTCAAAGCTAGTCGTCCACCGGGCAATCTCCTTGGGATTTCCCTCCCCTGCATATTCATCGGGAATAAGCTCGCAGGAGCGTCTGAGAATAATCATCTCATCTGTCCCATCTTTATTCAAATCAACTATTCTGTATCCCAGAATGCCGGTCTGACCGGAAAAATCCCCTACATCAACTAAATCTGTATCCGAGTATGG
>JAILCB010000311.1 GCA_024680595.1 Lachnospiraceae bacterium
CTGCATCGTTCTGGATGATGTCATGAATAATCTGGACAATAAGCACTTTAATGATTTAATGAAGGTGGTGGAGAAGCTTTCAGACTCCTATCAGATCATATATCTCACCTGCAACACCAGCCGAATTCCTGTAGAGACTACTAGAAACGAGGCCCCTGAAAGCAGCAGCAACTGAAAGCAGCAGCAACTGAAAGCACGGTCAACTGAAAGCACAGTCAACCGAATGCACGGCCAACCGATAGCACGATCAACTGAAAGCACGATCAACCGATACCACGGGCAACTGAAAGCACGGTCAACCGATAGCACGGCCAGCTGAATGCACGGACAACTGAATGCACAGCCAACCGAAAGCACGGGCAAGCGAAAGCACGGGC
Source organism: Lachnospiraceae bacterium (assembly GCA_024680595.1). Lineage (GTDB taxonomy): Bacteria > Bacillota > Clostridia > Lachnospirales > Lachnospiraceae > NK4A144. Next base: position 378 of record JAILCB010000311.1, read on the forward strand.
AACTGAAAGCACGGTCAACCGAACCACCATCAACTATAACCATGTGGCACAGCGCTTCGGCGCATGATATATAGCATAGTCCGGCGGCGGCACATAAGGAAGCCCCGGAAATCCGGACAAGCAAGACTAAAGAGCCGAAAACGGCAAGGGAGGGTAATCATGAGCGAAACAATGGACGACATCAGGGAGGAATTAGACGAATCCCTGAAAAAGCTGGATGGCCAGGATGTCATGTCCGGCAAGGTAGAGAGTGAAGAAGCTGCCGAGACCAACATGGCTTGGGCCCGCCTCAAGGAAATGAAGGACAAGAAAGAAACCATCAGCATAAAGGTAGGCGGCATGGTTAACGGCGGCCTCATTACCTATGTTGAGAATATGCGCGCCTTCATTCCCGCATCCCAAATCTCTCTGGACTTCGTGGAGAATCTGGATGAATGGCTGGGGAAGACCATGGACGTAAGGGTCATCACAGCTGATCCCGGCAGAAAAAAGCTGGTGCTTTCCGCAAAGGCAATTCTGAAAGAAGAGAAAGAAAAGGAACGCCAGGCAAAAATGGCCGCCCTTACCCCAGGCACCATTTGTGAAGGTACTGTAGAAACCCTGCAGCCCTATGGCGCCTTCGTAAATCTGGGGGATGGCATGACCGGACTGCTCCATGTTTCCCAAATTGCAGAGAAACGTATTAATACCCCTGCTGAGGTTCTAAAAGAAGGCGAAACTGTTAAGGTAAAGGTTTTGAACGTAAAGGACGGAAAGATTTCCCTTTCCATGAAGGCGCTGAATGAAGCTACAGCGGAGGCTCCGGCAGAGGAAACCTATCATATGCCCAAGACCAAGGCCGTAACCACTTCCCTGGGCGACATATTGAAGGGGATCAAGCTAAATTAAATCACATTAATCGACTTTCCGAAGAGGAGCCCGGGCCGGATTCAATAATATCAAGCGCCCTGCCGCAAAAATTCCGGCTGACTTGTATCAAGCGGAATACTGAAAGGAGCCCGGGCTGAATTCAATTATATCAAACAGCCTCCTGAAAGGCTTCTGGCCGAATCCAATAATATCAAGTGCCCAGCTGCAAGAATTCCGGCTGACTTGTATCAAGCGGAATACCGAAAGGAGCCCGGGCTGAATTCAATTATATCAAACAGCCTCCTGAAAGGCTTCTGGCCGGATCCAATAATATCAAGTGCCCTGCCGCAAAAATTCCGGCTGACTTGTATCAAGCGGAATACCGAAAGGAGCCCGGGCTGAATTCAATCACAGCTCCTCCTCGGCTATACCTGTGGAAAGAATAAGCTTCCGAAGCTCCTTATCCCAGAATTCCTCTGCATCCTTATCCATAGTAAAGGACTTTTGGGAGAGCCCAGAGGTCAGAACCAGGCCGGAGCTGTCAAATCGGATGAGAAGGAGGAGGGCATCCACGTTATCCCCATCCGGAAGGGCGGGGAAATCAGCGGGTTCCTTCCTCAATACGAATTTCATATAAAGGGGCGTATTTCGTCCCTTTATGAGATTCAGGCAGGATTCGCGCAGAATCCCCCAGGACACGAAGGGACATGCATCCTCTTCCGCCCTCTCCCCATTATGAAAGAATTCCTTCTCGTACCTGCCGTCAATGGTATAGGTTACAAAGGTGCGGATGGTTCCCTCGGACAAATGCCAGGCATCAAAGAAATGCTCCGCAAACAGTAAACTCATGAATTTTTTAACTTCTTTAATTTTAATCGCAATCATAATACATTCAGGAGATATCAATAATGAAATGCAAATACGTCGCAGACAGCTGTTGTGAATTTCCAGAGGAATTTCAAAGCTCCCACTTATGCCAGAATGTTCCGCTGACCATTACCGTCGGAGATGAAACCATCATAGATGATGAGACCTTTAATCAGGCAGATTTCCTGAAGAAAGTGGCTTCCTATCCCAAATGCCCCCATTCCGCCTGCCCCTCGCCGGAGCAGTATATGCAGGCCTATGAGGAAGGTGACGCCGACATCATCTTTGTAACAACCCTGTCCTCTGAGTTATCGGGTTCCTATAACAGTGCTGTTCTGGGTATGAATCTATTTCTAGAAGAACATCCTGAAAAGAAAGTTCATGTTTTCAATTCCCGCTCTGCCTCCTGCGGAGAGGCGCAGACCCTTTTGAAGGCCGCTTCTCTGATAGAGGCAGGAAAGTCCTTTGAAGAAACTGTGGAAGAAACAGAGCGTTTCGTCTATGATGATCTGCAGACCTATTTCGTTCTGGAAAGCCTGGAGGCCCTGAGGAAAAACGGAAGGCTATCCCGTATGAAAGCCCTTGCCATCAATGTTCTGAATATTAAGCCAATATGCTTTGGCAACAAAGGAATTATTGAGCAGTGCGGAATTGCCCGGGGTATGAAAAAGGCTCTTGAAAAAATGGTGGAGCTTTCCCTCCGTTCCGTTGAGGACACAAAGAAAAGAATTCTGTGCATCTCCCACTGTAACTGCAGGAAAAGGGCAGAGGAGGTATTGAAATCCTATCTGGCAAAAGCGGAATTCCTCTGCACCTATATCCTAGATACCGCAGGAATCAGTTCCCTCTATGCCAGTGACGGCGGAATCATCGTTACTATCTAAAACACCCAACATCTTCCGCAATCCTGCCATTACCCCTATTGAGGGGATATGGTCTCCCACCAATTCCAGTATTAACTAATCTATCAGACTTCTTAAACAGCGTTTATGACTATATCACGGCTAAGACCAGCCGTCAAACCAGAAAAGCCCCCGGACAGGACATGGCCCCAGGTCTGCCCCTGTCTTTTCCGTCTATACAAATGCTTTTGCCGGGACATATAAAACTAGAGCGCTTAGGGTCAGCCGGCGCCTTAACAAAATTCGGAGAAAGAAAAAATGCTTCAACCTGGACAGATCATTAAGGATGTATATAAGGTAATGAGCCCCATTACATCGGGCGGTGAAGGAGAAATCTTTCTGGCAAGACATCTCCGCCTACAGAAAAATGTGGTTATCAAACGTCTGAAAGACGAAATCGTCGGAAATTTCAATGACCGAAAAGAGGCGGATATTCTGAAAAAACTCCGTCACAGATATCTTCCCCAGGTTTATGACTTCATTCAGATGGGAACAGAGGTCTATACTATCATAGATTATATTGATGGAAAACCTCTTTCAAAATATATTAGGGAAGGATACCATTTCGATGAGGCCAGAATAATTCTCTGGACCCGCCAGCTGCTGGAGGCCCTGGTCTATTTGCACCAGCAGAATCCACCTATCATTCATTATGACATTAAACCGCAGAATATTATGGTGGACCGAAACGGTGACGTATGCCTCATTGACTTCGGTATTTCCTTTGGCCAAAACGTCGATAAAATCGACCTTGCCTGCAGCAAGGACTATGGCTCGCCTGAACAGATAGCCCGTTTTAATATGTTCTCGCAGGGAGGGCCCTATCAAACCATAGCAATCGATGTGAGGACCGATATATACAGTCTGGGGGCCAGCATCCGGAGATGCATGGCCAGTGCGTCTCCCAACAGCGACCTATCGTATTTATCCCCTGAAGAGCGAATAAATACCTATTCAGAAAGTTTTCGGGATATCATTAATAAAGCCACCGAATATTATCCCCAAAATCGCTATAACTCTGCCGCTGAAATGCTTTTCGCCCTGAATAACATGAAAAAGAAGGACCGGCAGTATCAGTCGATTCGAAGGGCACAGATTATCGTTACCTCACTTCTGGCCATACTTTTTGCTCTGGGACTTGTCCTAGCATTTAGGGGTATGCAGATTCGGACAGAGGAAAGCTATCGCAGGGATTACCAGAATTCCATTCAATGTCTGGAAGATGGTTTTTCTGAGGAAGCCTTAAATACCGCCTTTTCCGTCCTCAATAATGAGAGCTATTCGGATATTCTTGAAAAAAATCCGCAGCAAAAGGCCGAACTGCTCTATATCACCGGCGAAGCCTACTTTGATAATTATGACTATGAAAATGCTCTGGAATTCTACCGTCAGGCTACTACTGTTGATACCTCCAATCCCAAGTATTTCCGCGATTATGCCATCACTTTGGCCCGGCTAAATAAACTTGACGAGGCAGAATCTATAGCAGAATCCGCCAAGGCCGCAGGCTTAGAGAGTGACAGTCTGTCCACTGTGCAGGCGGAAATTGCCCTGGCCAAAAAGGATTATGACGGGGCAATCAGGAACTTCCTTGATATCATCAACAATACGACCGACAACGACCTCAGATCCCGGGCTACCCTGCTCTGTGCAAGAGCCTATATGCAAACAAAACAATATGAGAAAGGTATTGAGCTTCTGCAAAACAGCTACGCGAAAACCACCGGGACATGGCAGATTCGAATACTCAGAGAAATCGGCACGAATTGCATTAGTTACCAGCTTGAAAATGAAAACACAGATACCTACTTAGCTCTCGGCATCCGCTGTTATGAGACTCTCGAGGAAAAGGGCAAGATTACTATACTGGACGCCATGAATTTATCCGTTCTCTATGAACTGAATGGAGAAACAGAGAAGTGCATTTCCTTACTAACTCAGCTACAGGACAAGTATCCTGAGGACTATCGAATACCCATGAGGCTATGCATTGCGGAATTTTCAGCCCAGGACAAATTAGAGCAGTCCCTGCGGGATTACAGGAAGGCAAAAACCTATTATGACGAGGCAGAAAAGCTCTATCAAAAAGTAAGGAATAAGGGAAATACAGATGAAAATATGCTGTGGATTGAAGAACTAATCAGGCAGGCCGAAGCCAATAACTGGCTGAATTAAAGGGAGGTGTCATTATGGGACTGTCATACGGCGAAATACTTTTCTATGGAGGACTGAGTCTATCCGGGGTGAGTCTCCTCTTACTCATTATTTTCTCAATAATTTTTGGCCTGAAACGGAAGGCCATAAAGAAGCATCTCTTCGACAAATACGGCTTCTAGGCCAAGGGACAGATATAATCCGATACGGGGATCACATTAGCAGGTCCCCGTTCTGCGCAAGTAATATGCCTAAATCATGGGTGGGGTCCTGGGTTTTGGCAAGAAAATCAAGTTTAATTTTTATCAAAGGGGTAATGTATGAAAAAATATCTGAAAGAACTGATAGGAGGCGGCATTCTTCTAGTCCTTACTATCGTCTTCCTATTTATCAAATCAAAAATCAGCGGTATTAATGTCTACCGCCTTTCCGTGAATTCAGGACGGACCCTGACCACTATATATCCAATCTTCAAAATAATAATTATTATTCTCTGGCTTTTAGCCATATTCATTGCTGTAAAGAGGGGCTTGAAATGGTTTGCGGCCCTGAAGAGTTTACCAAAGAAAGCCCAAAAACCTAAGCCTCCCAAGGAGAACGCCCCTGCTGCTCCCAGTGGGAACAGGGCTTTTGAGAATATGGCCAATGGAGATATGGCTAATCAGGAGCCATCTGTAGCTGCAACGGGAAATAACTCCCTAATGGAAAATTCCATAGAGCGGCGTTTTGACCCCATGACCGGACAGCCGATCCAGACTAACAAGGACATGAGCGGACAGTCCAACAGGGACATGACCGGACAGCCCAACAGGGACATAAGCGAACAGCCCAACAGGGACGTAAGCGGACAGCCCATCCGGCTCAATAAGGAAACAGCCGGACAAAGGGACAATAGGCAGAAAGCCTCAGGGCAGAATGCTCCAGGTCAGACAGCTCCCAGCCCCGTCGATTCCACAGAGCGCCGTTTCGACCCCATGACCGGACAGCCGATCCAGCCCAACAAGGACATGAAAGGACAAAGGTTCCCCGGACAAACGGCTCCAGGACAAACGGCTCCAGGTCAGACAGCCCCCGGTACCGCCGCTTCCAGAGAGCGCCGTTTCGACCCCATGACCGGACAGCCGATCCGGCCCAACAAGGACATGACCGGACAGCCTATTTCCCTCAATAAAGACAAGGGAGGTGACAATTAATGAGTTTTATTGTGAATTATATTGGGATTCTAGTCGCCCTCCTAGGCCTGCCCATCATTCTCATAGCTATCCTAGGCCGGAAAAAAATATCCAGGCGCTGGCTTATCTCCCTCATAGTAACCGGCGTCCTTCTCATAATTATCGGAATATATAGTCAGACAAGGCACTTTTCCAGCGGAGAAATGGACAATATCCACACCTATGTCTCCCTAAGCTACCTAGAGCAAAGCGACACCGATGCCGCGGTCTTTCACCTAAGAAAGGTGGAAAAAGAATCCTGGGGCTATCTATCCACATATGCAATTCTAGAAAAGGAAAGGAATTCCAATGTAGATGCCAGGCTTCGCTATGACTCTGCCAAGGGTCTGGCCACCTCCGATGAGCAAAAAAGAGCCACGGAATTCGTAAACTATGTGTCCCCCGACAATTCCGAAGCCACCAATCTGGCCATAAACTCAGTACGGAATGCCATGGAAATCTCAGAGCGGGAAATCAGGGAAGCCGAAAGACTATATTCCTCAGAAACCGGCTACGAATATTATGATGAGGGGGACGGCTCCGCCTCCTCCATAGAGGAACGTCTGAAGCAGACTATAAATTTAGCACTCCGGGGCGGTTCCTATTATAATGCTGTATCTTCCGCTGCCGAATTAGCCAACACAAACCCCTCTGACGAAAACATGCTGTTACTGGCAGAGACTGTAGCGGAAAGTGTCTATGCCGGAGAATACCTAAATGACAGCTATTTCAATCCTGCCAACTTTTCATATACCAGCGATTATGCTTATTCTGATTCTGAAATGAATAACGATATGGCTGATTATGACAATAATACAGGGGATCTATGGGGCCTGGGCTCTGAGGATGAAGAGAACTTCAATGAAGAGTCCGATTTCAATATGTGGAATTCCCAAGGGGAGAACCCGGACTATTCCGAAACTGAATATGATGACCCAGAACGGGCTTCTCTGCAAAAACAAATCCAGGAATATGACAGCGAAATTACTACCATCGACTCCCAGCTCAATTATACAGAGAACGAAAGCAAGAAAAAGGAACTGACAGAGGAGCGGGCCGAAAAGAATACAGAACGGGAGGCCCTGCAGAATAGCAGCAACTATCTCTATGCGGAAAGAGCCTTGAACTCCATCGCTAATCAGCACTCCATGAGGGCCGAGGTAGTCAGGGCCAGGCTCCGCTATTCCATGAAGCAATATGAAGAAGCCATCAATACCCTTATGGATGCGGACAAGTCGATTTGGGCAAAATTGAACCCTGACCCCCAAATAGAGGCAGGCATCGAGTCATTACGAAGTACCTATGAGTCCGATGGAATGACATCACTGGAATCCCCTTCCTTCAAGGACAAGCTAATGGATCTCCTGTCCCAGGGAACTCCTGACATGATCGGTATCGCTACGAGCCCCATGAGCAAGGACTTTTCTCAATATATCGTATATGGTCAGAAGAAATATGGGGACAAGCTCTATGTTTCCAACCTGAATCTAGAAGGCTTCCCAAATATTTCTGTTACCCTGGGAGGAAATGAAGAGACCATTGCCGCCCTAAAGGAGGATAGTGAACTCGTCGTAAAGGATACTCACAAGCCTGTGGAATATAGTATCCGGGATCTTAATAATGACGAAAGCTCTGAAAAGTTCAGTATTTGCGCAGTTGTAGACGAGAGCGGTTCCATGGGCGGCTCCCCCTCAGAAGATCTGAAGGAAGCCCTGCACGGATTTGTGGATGCCTTAAATCCTGATGTGGAAATTGGTATCATAGGCTTTGAAAACATGTATCGTGAGATTAGCCCCCTGAAAGCCAGCCGTTCCGTCACCCTATCCAATATATCTGAAATACATGCCAGCGGCGGCACAAATATCACAGCAGGCATTGAAGGCGCCATGACCCAGCTCGAAACGGCATTCGGCCGCAAAACCATCTATCTCATGACAGACGGACAAAGCGACATTAATATGGATGTTGTAAACGAAGCGGCAACGAGGGGGATTATCATCAATACCATAGGCTTCGGCGATGTCAATGACGAGCTGCTGCGGGAGATAGCAGAAGCCACAGGCGGGCAATACATTCACGCCGACTCCTCCGATGAATTAATTCATATTTACCTGAGTCTCGTAGGCAGTATCGGCACCGAAATTGTCGTGAGCTACAGGGTGGAGGATGCGGATCTGAAGGAAGGGCGCTACTTCTTCATCCGGTCACCTAAGGCAAAGGCCAGCATACACTGTGATTATTCGCTGGAGGAGGAGACAACCTCCATACCCGTTTCCCTAAACTCTGTGTACCCTGCTTTCATTAGTCAGGAAAGTCTGGAATCATACCGCGAAGATAACAGGCAGTTCGACATTGTACTCGAGGGCACCGGCCTGGACCAGATAAAGGAAGTCACCATTGGCGGTCAGAAAGCAGTAATTAACACTGAGCAGGAAACAGACGGGTCAAAGCTGCTGCTCCAGATAAACCCCACCCTCAATGCAGGTAATCAGACTATTGTTCTCACTGATAATAAGGGAGATTCAAAGACCTTTGAGGACTTCCTCTATGTAGGGGCTGAGCTGGAACGCCGTTATGTGTTCCAAATCGGTGAACTCTATCTGGAACCCCAGCATACAATTGTAATGGGAAATAGAATCATTCTCCAGGAAACGGAAATCGGGGATGAGGATCCAGATAACCGGAGCAATAATAAAACCCTGTCCGCCCGATCAGAAGGACTTATCCTGATGGATGCAGACTCTGAGACCATCTCTGAAATCGGCAGGAATGAATTGGCTGAGGAAGACCGTTATAAACCCGTCCATATCCGGCTAAATAATGGCAGCAGCCTGCAGGGCACGGGTTTGATACACTTAAATAGCAACGATTACGGCATGACTTCCTCTGACAGCAGGAGCGATATCATAGCCAGCGGCTCCTATACCATCGAATACGACCAGAAGCAGGGAAAGATCCGGCAAAAATAAATCCGGCCCTCCTTTCTGCTTCCCTCCTTTCTCCTTGATCTAAACCACAAGGACAAAAAGAAAAGGACATAAAGAGAGCATGGCAGACATGCTAACATCAAGGACAAGGAGACAAGCATAGCAAATATGCTAAACTGCAAGGACAAAAAGAAAGCATGACAAACATGCTGACAGCAAGGAAACACTTTCTATCATTAAAGTGAGGAAAATATGGATACTACGAATACTTTCAGCCTTGGAAAATACAAAAAGGAAATTCTAATTCCCCTTATAACCTGTATAGTCGCAATCATTCTCATCTTTTTCCTGACCCGGTTCATGAAACCCTCGGGGAATAATATATTGGGAATGCTTACCGACGGCCAGAAATTCCTGGATGAGATGAAGTATGACGAGGCTATTGCCCAGTTCTCCTCCGCCATCCAAATCGATCCCAACAATAAGGACGCACGGATGGGACTGGCCAAAGCCTATATCGGAAAAGAGGACTACGGTTTTGCCCAGCAAATCCTAGAAGAGCTCACAAAAGGCGAAACAGTTGACAAAAGTGCGGCAGATGAGCTGGTAGATGTTTATCTGGGAGCCGGACAGCCAAAAAAGGCCCTAAAGATAGTGAAAAAGCTGGTAGATGACACGGATGAAGATCAATACTATGACAGGGAAAAAGAATTGGTAAAAGACATTCTGGATGTACCCCATCTATATGCCAGCGGCACAGATCAGGAGCTCATTATTCGAGAAGGAAGTGTCCTGAGCCGGGGCAGCAATACTCTGGGACAGCTGGGCACCGACAAGGGACTGGGTAACCGGGAATATAGCCAGAAAGAATACGCACCCGCAAACTTCGACGGTGGAAAGCCCCATTCCGTATTCTGTGCGGGCAGAACCAGCCTGGTCCTGGATGAAAATCACAATCTATGGGCTTCCGGCGAGAACCGTTGGGGCCAGATGGGTCTGAGTTACGGCACTACCCTGCCTGAAAGCGGCTGGCAGCAGATCCTTTCTACAGGGGACGTAGCCTATGCGGCAGGAAGCACCGGCAGACTCTTCATCGTGAAAATGGACGGCAGCCTCTGGGTCTCGGGTCTAAATGGAGGCGCCGGCCAGAACTTCTCCAGAGTAGAATCCATGCCCACCATCATCAAAATAATCACGGCGGACAATATCATCCATTTGCTAGGCGCAGACGGGACGCTCTACGAACTAGACGAGAATACATTTAGTAATATCCCCATGACCGGTAAAGCCTCAATCAGCCGTATAGTAAATAATATCTCTGATTTCTGCATGACCCAATATGGAGATACCTGGTTGGACGAGACCGGAGGAATCCATAATCTCAATTATTCCGACATGCCTGAAAATTGGCAAACGAGGGAGGATGGCTCACTGGTTCCCGACTTCATTGTAAAAGACATGGCCTCCAACCATTTCTTCACCTTCCTACTAGACAGTGACGGGCATCTCCGGCAGGTCACACCAGAGGGCCAGGTAAAGGTCCTTTCAGGGGGAGAACGCTTCCTCTCTCTCAGCAACCACAATGGCACCGTAAGCGCCCGCACTGAGAAGGGAGAAACCTTCTATTGGCAGGAGGGGTCAGAAGGAGAAGGACTGATGCCGGCGGATCAGTAATATAATGGGATCATCCTGATTTCCTGCCATAAATCACGCCTCTTCTGATATAGGGGTAGGATAGCTTGTCTAACAGAAAGATCATATATCCTTTGTTTACGGCTATCTCAAAATTATGGCTCCTTAAACAATTCCGGATAAGTCCCTCATGTTCCTTTCTATGATATGCGCAGAGGAGAACCTTTTTCACTTTCCCGGAAAAGGTCTCCTCTCCTCCTTTCAAAAGCCTAGGCTCAGCACCTTCCACATCTGCTTTAATATAATCAAGCTGTTTATCCTTAAAAAAGGAATCTAATCTTGTCTCATTCTCATTGTCGCAATCCCCAACAAACTTTGGAACTATTTCAACCTTATCCTTCCACGGGGCAAAGGTCTTTCGAATGGAGTATAGCCAGTCCGGATCCCCCTCAAATAAATAGATTTTTTTCACATGATCTATAATACTTAAAGAGAAATTACCCTCTGCCACTCCTATATCCGCCACAATGTCCTGTTCGGAGGGACGGCGCTCCTTGTTGGTGAAATAGCAATGAGGTGACCTTGTATCCTGTTCTATCGTGAGGAAATTAAAGTATCCGCGAATATGATCGTCAGTCCAGCCCCGCTTTGCATACATACGTTTCCCCTGAAACAGGACATATTTATCTCCATCTGCATCCGCACAGATTTCAACATTGGCAGCATTATATTCACCGGGAAACTCGTAAGGGAAAAAGGTTAGAGCGTTATGCTTCAGGAAATTTCCAACCTTAACCTTTTCCTTGTC
>JAILCB010000013.1 GCA_024680595.1 Lachnospiraceae bacterium
AAACACATTATTTCTTGACTTTGTCTGTCATATAAATGAATTCAATCTTGTACTTGTCATCCATTACATCCGGATTGGCCTTCATCTCCTTGATGATCTGCTCATAATCAGACGTACCCTTATATTGTGAATCCCGAAGCAGCATGGCCACCTGTGCCACATTAGCCGCCCAGGCCGTGTCAGGGGACATTTCCTTGACCACGGCATCCTCCGTTACCGGATACTCCAATAATTCGCTCTTATCCTTGTCCGGCTCCTTATAACGGATACTGACGGTCATTAGCTCATCGCTATCCGATGCCGCCGCCTCAGAAGAGCCATACTTGGACTCCACCTCGGGGATCTCCATCTTGGAGTCCACGGGAACGATTTCATATAGAACCGTAACCGTCTGTCCGGAGCCGATTTCCGCCCCGTCCTTGGTATCATCCGCAAAGTCCTCCGCCTTCATCTGCCGGTTCTCATAGCCAATCTGCCTATAACCCTTGATCTTCCCGGGATTAAACTCTATCTGCATCTTGGCATCCTTAGCAACCGTATAGAGGGTAGAATCAATCTCATTAATCAGAACCTTCTTGGCCTCTGCAATGGAATCAATGAAAGAATAATTTCCGTTTCCGTTGTCCGCCAGGGACTCCATCTTATTATCCTTATAATTATCCTCTCCCACTCCGATAACAGAAAGGAAGACTCCCGTTTCCTTCTTTTCCTTAATGAGGTTAATTAAATCCGCCTCGCTGGTGACACCCACGTTCAGGTCTCCATCGGTGGCCAGAATGACTCGATTATTTCCTCCCTCAATGAAATTCTTCTCCGCCAGCTCGTAGGCCGTATTAATGCCGGCAGCCCCGTTGGTGCCGCCGCCCTGATTCTCAAGCCCCGCAATGGCATCAATAATCTCGTCCATCTTGGACCCTTCCACAGAATCCAGAACCACCGCATCCTCTCCGGCGTAGGTAACCAGAGAAATCCTATCCTTCCTGTCAAATTGATGGGCCATGAGAATCAAAGCCTTCTGTACAGACTTGAGACCGTGATTCCAGAACATGGAACCGGATACATCCACCAGCAAAACGATATTGGAATCCGGCTTCTCATTCACGTTCTCTGCCCTGACACCCACCTTCAAGAGCTGCGTGTCCTCATTCCAGGGACAATCGGAAATCTCCGTGGTCACAGAGAACTTCTCGCCCTCCTTGACATCGGGATAATTATAATTAAAGTAATTCACCATTTCTTCCGTACGGATAGAATCAGATGGCAGATTTGAGCCGTCCATAATGAGCCGTCTCAGATTGGAGTAGGTCGCTGTATCCACATCCATACCAAAGGTAGAGAAAGGATTGGCTTTGGTAGAAAGGAAGCGATTCTCCTCGATATTGGAATACTCCTCAGTATTGAAATCAGCGGGCTCGTCCGTAGGTTCCTCATAGGATTCTGCATAACCGCCCTCCTCCACATCCTCCGCAACAAAGGATTCTTCCGGAGCGGTCATAGCCATCCCGGCTGACTCTCTGCTGGCACCCCCCTTACCGGCAAACATGTCATTGGTGGCATATTCCCTGTATTCATCCTCTTCGAACTCCATAATCTTGTCATAGAGCTTATTCTCTATCTTTTCCAGCTCGCGAACAATCTTCTCGGAATCCTTTAATTTGTAATAAATGACCGTAGCATCCGGCAGAATTGCCACCGTATAATCATTGATATCCCCGGTAATTTCCGACTGAATCGGCAGCTTGACCTTGAACTCCTCCAGGGTAGCGAAGAAAGGATCCTTCAGTTTCTCATAGCCTCCATAGGTGCAGACCATACCGAAAAGCTCCTCAATCCGATTACAGGCAGAGCTGCTGTCGGTATAGCCGTCATAAAGCTTGCCGGCTTCCTCCACCAGGGTGTCAATATCCTTTTCCCCCTCTTCCTCATCGGTCTCTGTGGTGGCGGCCGCCTCTTCTGTAGCCTCAGTGGCATCTTCTGTGCCTGTCTCCGTGCCAGCCTCTGTGCCTGCTTTCGTGTCTTCCCCTGTGGCCTGCTGACTACTTTCCTCAGCAGAGGAGGCCGCAGCATCTGTAGCCTTAGTCGGTGTCCCCTGGGCTGCGCAGGCGCTCAGTAAGAGAATCATACTGAGTGAAATTGACAATAACCTCTTCTTTCTCATAATATTTCCTCCCTATTAGTGAAAAAACGAAATCCCAATAGTTAGAAAATATTATAATAAAGTCTCCTTTTAAGGTCAATGAAAAAGCCTTTATTATCTCGTAATACTTGATTAAAAAAGAATTAAAACGAGAGGTACTTTTCCAGTAGTACCAGATTTACGTCCGGAATCCCATTAAATACCGTGGGCACAAGGCCGACCTCACTGTAGCCCAGCCTGCGGTACATCCTCCTTGCCGCCTGATTCCGCTCATTAGTGTCCATGCGCAGTTCCGGGCATCCATGACCTCTTGCATAGGACTCATAGAAATTCACAAATTCCTTCCCTACGCCCTTTCCCTGGGCCCAGGGAGCCACCACCAGGGTATGCAGGACACAAATCTCATTATCTGCTGCCGAATACTGCCAGGGGGCACTATAATAAGCAGGGACCTGGATTTGATTTATAATCCCGGCCCCCAAAACAGTCCCCTTTTCTTCATAAACATATAAATCATCTCTTTGCAGGGCATCCCTGACGGTTTCCCCCGTCGGATAAACCCCGCGAATCCAGCCGACGGTACATCTTCCACACTCCTCCTCTGTATGTATGGCATCATAGATAGCCCTGACAGCATCCGTATCTGACACAAAAGCCTTTCGAATCATCTTCTCTCTCCATTTCTTCACTCCTCTAATGAAAGATCCCCCATAGCTAATCCGGTACCCCCGTCCCCACAATTATTACGAACCATCCCAATGCAAGGGAAAGGAGGAGCCGTAGAACATAATATTAATGTGTCCTACCCCAGCCTCATCCTGTCATTATCCAGAACACCGCCCGTCACCTCCTGGAATTTATTTAGCAGGCTATCCACTGTCAATTTATCCCTCTCCTCTCCTGAGGCATCATAGATAATCCGGCCCCCATCCATCATAATGGTGCGGTTTCCCATATCCAGGGCGGACTGCATATTATGGGTAATCATGAGGCAGGTAATTTCATTCTCAGCCACAGTATTCTTTGTGATTGCGAGAACCTTCTCTGCCGTGGCGGGATCCAGGGCTGCCGTATGCTCATCCAAAAGCAGGAGCTTGGGCGGGTGGTAGGTGGCCATGAGAAGGGTTAAAGCCTGTCTCTGTCCTCCGGACAAGAGCCCCACCGGGCTCTCCATCCTATCCTCCAGACCCATGCCCAATAGAGCCAGCTTTTCCCGGAACTCCTTTCTATCCTCCTTTGAAATACTGCCCAGCCAGCCCTTTTGGGAGGAAGCCAGAAAGAGATTCTCTTCAATGCTCATTTTTGGCGCGGTGCCTGTCATGGGATCCTGCATCAGCCTGCCAATCGATCTGGCCCTTCTATGCTCCGGCATATCCGTAATGTCCTTGCCATCTAGAAGAATCTGCCCGGAATCAACCAGAAAGACTCCGGATATGGCATTAAAGAGGGTGGATTTCCCGGCCCCATTGGATCCGATAATCGTAATGAAATCCCCCTTCTCCGCCTCAAGAGAAAGATTCTCCACGGCAACCTTTTCATTTACGGTGCCAATCCCAAAGGTCTTGCATATATTCCTGATAGAAAGCATGGTCTGGCTCATCTCAAAGCTCCTTAATTTTATGTAAACTAAATTTTTCTCTCTTAATCTTCACGTCTCCAAACCCCCATCCACAAGTCTTGCCTAGGCTCCCACGGACTTAATATTATGTAAACCTAAGGTGGCTCGCCCCAATTTTTCATAACCACTGTCGGCCCGATCCTGAAAAGATTGAACTCCCACAAACGGTAGACAGAACGGTCCTTTCATCAACTAGTTATTTACCCTGGCCTTCGCCCTCTTCCTCTTCTCCTGGTATTTGCCATGGAAATAGGGTCCGCTAATGGCGACAATAACAATCACGGAGGCAATGAGCTTCAGCAGGTAGGCCGGCATATCGAAACGCAGGGCCAGCGTGTAAACCGCCCTAAAAATAAGAGCTCCCAAAACCGCCCCCAGAACTCCGAAGGAAACTCCCCTCTTCCGAAAGAACATACGGCCTATAAGGAGAGAAGCCAGGGCCATGGTTAGCATTCCGGTCCCAATATCAATATTTACAGATTTATTATATTGGGCTAAAAGGCAGCCGGACAGGCCCGTAAAAGAATTGGAAACGCAGAGGCCGATAATCTGGATTACTGTGGTATTAATGGAGGATGACCGCACCATGGCCAAATTGTTGCCGGTAGCCCGAATGGCCAGACCCAGTCTGGTCCTGAGTAATAGAACCAAAAAAATGCAGACAAGAAGAACTGCCAGCAGGGCCACAAGCAGCCTGTAATTCTCTTCCAGGGGGCTTCCCTTCAGCAAGTCCTTACACATTGAAAAGACGGTATCCGTTTTATTCATATTTAGAAGGGAAGAATTTCCCATTACTGCAATATTCACGGAATATAGCCCGGTATTAACCACAATTCCGGCAAGCAGGCTGTCGACACCCATCTTTGTCTGTAGGAAGGCCGTCACGAAACCGGAAAGGGCCCCGGATAACATGGCGGCCGGAATGGACAGGAAGGGATGTCCCGATATTGCTACAATGGCCCCGGTGGCGGCCCCCAGAGTAAAGGCCCCGTCCGTGGACAAATCGCAGATATTCAGCATGCTATAGCTCAGATATAGGGATAATACAGTAATGGAGCTAATTAGGCCCAGCTCCAGGGCCGTCTGCATTAAACTCAGCATAATATGGGATTCACTTTCTATAGAAATGAATTTGAGGGCCCCGCAATTTCCGCTTTTCTGCGAGGCCCCGCACTGTCAGGCCGGGAGCCTTCCCGGCCTTCTCTCCATCAAACTTCCTATCGCCTCATGCTCCTCAGAAGGATTCCGCAGTCTTAATAGACTTCACCTCGCTGCAGAAAGGCTCAAAAACCTTCTTGACCTCATCAAAGCTGTAGCCCAGCTTCGCGGCGATTTCCTCATTCACAGTGGCAATTCCATTGTCAAAGGTCTCCACAGGAGTCTCCCCCGGATTCTTGGAATTCAAAAGGATATCCGCCGCCATTTCCGCTGTCTTCTGTCCCAGACCCTCATAATTCACGCCATAGCCCATGAAGGCTCCGTTCAGGGCAAAGGAATCAGCACCTGCGTAATGGGGAATTCCGGCCTCTGCAAACATCTCATAGATAGACAGCTCTGCAGTCATAATAGTATTATCAGTAGGTGTGAATACGGCATCCACCTTGTCATCAATCAGGGCCTGGGCTGCCAGAGTCACCTCATCCACCGTGGTGCCTGTGCGTTCCACAACCTTGACACCCTTTTTCTCCAGATAGGCCTTAGCCTCAGCAATCGCAGTAGTAGAGGCATCCTGGCCAATATCATAGAGAAGTCCCACCGAATCAATATTCGTATCCATAGCAAACATCAAATCAAAAATCGCCTCTGTATTCAGCTTATCAGAGGTACCGGTAATATTGGCGCCGGGGGCCTCAAAGGAAGATACCAGCTCTGTACTGATGGGGTCAGAAACTGCGGAGAAAACCACGGGAATCTGATTATCCTCCGTAGCGGCCTGCATGGCCATGGCCACAGGAGTAGCTACCCCAATCATCAGGTCCACCTTATCTGTGATGAAATTCTGGATAATCTGGGACATGACATTGGCGTCTGCATTACAGTTGTCATAGGCGACCTCAAAGGTCACTCCCTTGTCCTTGCCCAGCTCCTTCAGCTTGCTTTCAATATTATCCACGATCTGATTTAATGAGGCATCATCCACATAATTACAGATACCAATGTGATAGGTCTTTCCACCCTCTGCAGCCTCAGAGCCACTTCCCTCTGTACTGGCTGCAGCGGCCTCACTTGCTCCTCCGGAAGAGGCAGCCGCACCGCATCCCGCAAGTCCCAGGGCCAGTGTGGCAGAAAGCGCCACAGCCAGAGCCTTCTTCATCATCTTTCCAATCATCTCAAGTCTTCTCATTGTAGTCTCCTTTCACATACCGTTTGGCTTTTGCAGACTGTATGGGACCCATATCCTTTCTGTGAAATAAGCAATAAAAAACCTGTCCCACAGTCTGCTCCTATTGAGCATTTGCTGGGACAGGAAATTTCCTGCGGTGCCACCCGGCTTGACATATCATTATAATATGCCCTCTCAACACGTACCATCATACGCTGACATTTGCTATCGGAGTGTCTGCTCCGTCTCACATACTCTCCCACTCTCTTCCTGAATCAAAAGGAAACTCATCTATTTCAATCATGTTCAGAAAAATAGGATTTCTGCTCGCCCTCAGAAGTCCATTCCCAGAGACGCCTGCTTTCATTCTGAAAGAAGTCTTCCCGACAAATCTCTTGCGGAATCTTGGTTAATTATATGTCCCGCAATCCATCTGTCCCTTCCTGCATATCACACTCACACCGCCTGTGACTCGCTTGTCTGCTCGGAAAAGGAGGTACTCACTCTTCTTCAACGGTTGAAGTAATCTTAATCGCCAATACAGAATTTGTCAATAGTGTTTTGCAGGAAAAATAGAATCACCGGAATAAGACCCCGCTAATTAAAGTTGACTGGCTTGCCATCATAGACCAATTAAAAATAAAACTATTCCCCCAATGAAAAACACAATTCCGATGATGAGGAGTATATTAAACACCTTATTTGTTTCATAACGAAAGGCCAGAGCCTCTTTCGGCTTTGCAGGATTATACCATATAATACATTGATCACCGATATTATTTGTCTGTGGACTTCTATCTACTGTTTTGAGCTTATACTCAATTCCATCAACATGATAGGAATAAAAATATGTGTTTCTCTTCTCTGCATCACCGATAATCTTGTCGGTCAATACACCCTCTGCCTGCGCGGAACACCGGGCATTCTTTTTGGCAACGATAGGAATAACAATAATTAAAATTAGTCCTAAACTAAATAACATGAAACCTCCGGCAACCATAGTCCTTCCTCCTTATATTAGCCTTTTTGACAAGCGCAGCTTGTTATTTTCACAAATACGCTTCCTGATGCGTTTTTGAAAACAATACATCATTCCCAAATCCCGTGTCCTGCGGGTGCTGGTTCGGTACATATTCTGAATTACCGATGAGATTCGGAATCCTATGACTTTCCGAATGTGTCAGGAAACCGCATTCCCAAATCCTACACCCTACCCAGGACACGCCCCCGCTACGCGCGGGATGGTCGACTACGTATTGCGAATTTCTGTTGAAATTCTCAATTCTATGACTTTCCGAATGCGTCAGGGAACCACATTCCCACCCCCCGCTGCGCGGGGCTGCATCGGTACTATGCTATGAGATCCGCCCACTCACCCTTACATGCCCTTCTTAGATCCTCCGGTTTCAGGTTCATCTGACATCCCACCTTTCCGCCGCTTACATAAATATCGTCCAATGTCTCTGCCGCCCTCTCAATCCTAACCGGATAATTCTTCTTCATACCAATTGCCGTGCAGCCGCCCCTTACATAGCCTGTAATCTCCTTGATATCCTTGACATGGATCATCTCGACCCGCTTCTCTCCCACACTTTTCGCGGCCTTCTTTAGATCCAGCTCCGCATCAATTGGAATGACAAAAACAAAATAGTTCTTTCCGGAGCCATGACAGACAAGGCTCTTATAGACCTTTTCATGATCCAGTCCCAGCTTATCCGCCACCTGGCCCCCGTCCACAAATTCCTTGCATTCGTAGGACTGCTCCCTGTATTCAATACCAAGACCGTCCAGAATCCTCATGGCATTGGTTTTCACTTCCTTCTGTTTCGCCATTTTTTCTCCTTTCCCAATCGAGTCAGAACCACGGTCTTCAAAAAGTATCTCCATCGAGGCTGCAGAATCTGCAATCCTGTGATTTTTCGACAAGGAACCGCATTCCAAAATCCCGTGCTCTGCGCGGAACACTCCACGCACACAATCGGGAACCCGAATATCGTGATCAAAATCCCGCGCTCTGCGCGGAACACTCCCCCCGCTTCGCGAGGGCTGGTTCAATACGTATTCCTTTCCTCATAGCCTCTATAGAGCCTACTATTCCTTAACTCCCGGTCTTCCTCGAAGTCTAATCCTCTTCCTCCCGGATCTCAATGCTCCCTGACTCCTCTTCCCCCAAGATCTCAGTGCTTCCTGCCTCCCCCTGTTTCCAGAATTCCCGTATCCTATCTCCCACATTGCGGCGTTCCACTCTCTCGATATTATTCCATTCCCTGGGAAATAGCCTTCTATAGGCCCGGCCCAGAAACCTGTCGTCCAGAAGCAGGACAAAGCCCCTGTCCTTCTCCGTCCGAATCACCCGGCCCGCTGCCTGCAGCACCCGGTTCAGCCCGGGATACAGATAAGCGTAATTAAATCCATCCAAGTCCTGACCGTCAAAAGCCTCCTTTAGAATCTGCCTCTCATGGCAGACCTGGGGCAGGCCTGTACCCACAATAATGGCCCCCACAAGGCTCTCTCCTTTCAGATCAATCCCCTCTCCAAAAATGCCTCCCATGACACAGAATCCTATAAGGGTCCTCCTCTTCTCCACCTCAATCTCCATATGGATTTGAGCCTTTAATTCCTCGTCCCCCACCTCCACCTGAGACAAGTCCCCTTCCTGAAAAAGCGAAAGGAAGCTTCTCCTCCTTTCCTCTCCCATATAGGGGTCCTGCAAAACACAGTCAATATCCCGATCCAGAGCCAGAAAGGCAAACCTTTCATGTACCTGCTTTAGGAAAGCATAGGAGGGAAAGAAAACCATATAGTTCCCCCTCCTCCCTTCTATAGCAGACAGAATATAGCCTGCAATTCTTTCATACTCGGAGTCCGTCCTTCTCTGATAGCGGGAGCTCACATCAGTGCCAATGAATACCCCCCGATTCTCCGGCCGAAATACCGAGGCCGCATACATAGTATAGTCTGTCCTGTCCCCGGAGAGAAGATCCATATAATAATTCACCGGCAAAAGGGTGGCGGAAAAAAACACCGCACTCCGCCCCTTGTCCAGGTACTTTCTCAAATTTCTGCTGGGATTCACGCAATAGAGCTTTAATAGGAAACTGCCGTCCTCCTGAAGTTCCGAATAGTTTACATAATTCGAATCCTCATCCTCTGCTATATTGAGAAAGTCCCTAATAGCAAAGTATAGGCGCAGAACCTCATCTCCGGCCTGCTTCCCTTCCTTCCCCAATTCCTCCAGCATATCACCATAATTGGCGGCAGCCCGGCGAAGCACAGTCAGAAAGGCCGAAATATCCGGGTCAATAGAGAAATCTCCCCCACTCTTCTTTAATTTCAAAAGCTCCGTATTACAGCTCGACAGAGAGGAGGCGCATTTGGGAAAGTCCTTTAGAATCTTCCTCCTGACAAGGAGAAAGTCCTCCTTAAATAGGAAGGCGCTATACATTTCCCTTGCCCGGTCCACCAGATTATGGGCCTCATCTATGAGAAACAGATATTGTCCCTTCACCCCGTCTCCAAAGAAGCGCTGCAGCTTCACATGGGGGTCGAAGAGATAATTATAGTCCATAATGATGCCATCCGCGAAATAGGATAGATCCAAGGCCATTTCAAAGGGACAGACCCTTCTCTCCTCTCCATAGGACCGCAGGGTCTCCCGCCCGTATTCATCCCCGGTCTGCAGCAAATCAAAAATAGCATCATTTATCCGGTCGAAATGTCCCTTTGCATAGGGACAGTCCTGGGGATTACAGCTGGGCTCCGCCAAAAGACAGAGCTTTTCCCTGGCCTGAATTGTCACAGTCTTGAATGACAACCCTCCCTTACGCAATAGCAAAAAAGCGTCCTCTGCTACAGAGGCCGTCAGATTCTTTGCCGTCAGATAGAATAATTTTTCTGTGAGATTTTTGTAAATAGACTTGATAGAGGGATAGAGAACCGCCAAAGTCTTTCCCACCCCTGTGGGGGCCTCCAGAAAGAGCCTGCGTCCATGAAAGATGGTGCGGTAAACCCCTTCAGACAGTTCTTTCTGCCCCTTTCTATAGGGAAAGGGAAAGGGCAGGGATTCAATGGAGGCATCCCGGACCTTCCTCCACTCAAAGAAATAATCCGCCCATTTGCGATAGGCCCGGATAAGCTCCCGAAACCAATAGGAAAGTTCGCCGAAGGTAAAACCAAAGTGAAAGTATTTGAGCTCCTCCGTATCCAGATTACAATAGGTCATTCGTACGGAGATTTCCTTTAAGCCCTGGTCCGCCGCATAGATGTAGGCATAGCATTTGGCCTGGGATAAGTGAACCTCCACCGGGGCATCTAAGTACTTTAAGTCCCGGTATACACCCTTTATCTCGTCCACCGTGACCCTGTCATCCAGTGTAATGATGCCATCCGCCCTGCCGTCGATACGCAGATCGTAATTCTCACCTTCCACCGTGTAGTTCAGAGCCACCTCCGCCCGGTAGCCGGGGCCGCCCTGCCGCTGCAGCAGGCGGTGGATACGGGACCCCTCCAGCATGGCGTCCTCAGGCACAGCCCTTCTTCGGTTGTCTATATCTCCGCTCCGCCCGATGAACTCCACCAGGGAACGGACGGAGACAGAGATAATGTCCTTCATAATTCAAATAATTATAGGATAATATATAATCATGCCAAATCGCTTATTCTTTGCGAAGAACTCTTATATATGAAATTTCCGCTTGAAATCCCAAGTCAGCTTGGGAATTCCTACCAGACCGGTCCCTGAGCACCCAAGGCCGTGTCCTGCGCGAAATGAGGGGCCGTATCCTGGGAGGAATTAAAGCCGTGTACCGCGAAATGAGGGCCGTGTCCTGCAAGGAGTCAAAGCCGTGTATCACGTAAAGCGTGGGTCGTGTACCGCGAACACTCAAAGCCGTCTCCCGCGCAAAGCGAGGCCGTGTCCTACGAGAATCAAAGCCGTCTCCCACACAGAGCAAGATCCGTATCCCCCGCATAGAACCGTACTTCCGGAAATGTTTTAGATAAGTCTGATTTTCTTCACCATTTCAATGAATTCCCGATTATTACGGGTACGGGTAAAGAGATCGATTAGCTTTTCCACCGCCTCATCCGACTTTAAGCCGTTCAGGGCCTTGTGGATAATATCCGTGGCCTCCATCTCTTCATCGGTGAGCAAAAGATCATCCCTTCTAGTGCCGGACTTCTGCAAATCAATGGCAGGGAAAACCCTCTTCTCCTGCAGCTTCCGGTTCAGGACCATTTCCATATTACCGGTGCCCTTGAATTCCTCGTACACCACATCGTCCATCTTGCTGCCGGTATCCACCAGAGCCGTAGCCAAAACCGTAAGAGATCCACCCTCCCGCATACTCCGGGCGGCGCCAAAAAACCTTTTCGGCATATGAAGGGCTGCCGGATCCAAACCTCCGGACAGAGTCCTTCCGGAAGGGGGAACAGTCAGATTATAGGCCCTGGCCAGACGGGTAATGGAGTCCAAAAGAATCATGACGTCCTTTTTGTGCTCCACCAGCCGGCGGGCCCTCTCAATAGTCATCTCAGAAACCCTTTTGTGATGCTCCGGAAGCTCATCAAATGTGGAATAAATAACCTCCACCTTACTGCCCTTGATGGACTCCTTCATGTCCGTCACTTCCTCCGGCCTCTCATCGATTAATAGGATGATTAGATATATCTCAGGATAGGACTGGGTAATAGCCCTGGCGATATGCTTTAAGAGAGTGGTTTTGCCGGCCTTAGGCGGGGACACGATCATTCCTCTCTGTCCCTTTCCCACCGGACTGATAATATCCATCATACGCATGGCAACATTATTATTGCCGCTTTCCAGATTCAGTCTCTTATCAGGAAAAACCGGAGTCATATCCTCGAAATTCATGCGCTTCTGGGCTTCTGAAGGATGATAGCCATTGATAGAACGCACATAGAGAAGGGCGGAGAACTTCTCCCCCTGGGTCTTGACCCTGGTATTTCCCACCACCAGATCCCCGGTCTTCAGGTTGAAGCGCCGAATCTGGCTGGGTGCCACATAGACATCATTCTCTCCCGGCAGATAGTTCTCACTCCGGATAAAGCCGTAGCCATCCGCCAGAACCTCCAGAATACCGCTGGCGATGATCCCGGAGTCCAGAGCCTCCTTGTCCTGAGGAATGGCAATATCCTTATCGATCTCAGCGCAGCCATCCTGCTCGCCGGAATCCTTATTCACACACTCTCTATCCGGCGCAGTTCTCTCAGACCTTTCAGCCTTCTCAAGCCTTTCAGCTCTCTCAGGCTTATCCGCTCTCTCGGTTTTTTCAGGCTTTTCAGGTTTTTCAGGCCTTTCTGTTTTTTCTACCTTTTTCTGTTTAGCATTAGAAGCATCCTTTTCAGCCTCCTCACACAAAACGTCAATTAGTTCCGCTTTCTTCATACCAAAAATGCCCCTGATATTTCTCGATTTCGCGAGTTCACGGAGCTGAGTAAGCGGTAGTGTTTCCAGCTTTTCCCTCATATTACCTCCAAAAAAATTTTGCATTTACGGGAATAAGGATCTCTAAATGAAATGCCAAAAAGAGACGTTTCTGTCTCAGTACGTCTTATCAAAGTATAATAGATGATTCTCATAGGCAAATAAGAAATGTACCTTGTATTCCGGTATATAGATCCCAGTTTTTGATTCGATTTTCAAATTATACAACAGAAATGAATAAATTGCAATTCTAGTATGACTCCATCTCTCGTTTTTTGCGAATATAATAAATTGTGCAGAGAATGATACCAAAAACAGTAGCCGTAGGGGCAGCCAAGCCAATTTCTGTAAGGGATGCATTGGGCTGAATGCTCATATAATAGGACATAGGCAGCCGGATCAACAGGGACTGGGCCAGGCTCTGTATCATGACAAATAGGGTCCAGGAATGCCCGTTAAAGTACCCCATAAAGCTAAAGAGTATACAGGTCACTACGGCCTCCGGGGCAAAGCCTCTCAGGAATTCAAAGGAACGGGCTATGACAGCGCTGTCACTGGTAAAGAGGGAGGAAAGGACGTCTCCGTAGAAGAAAGCACCCAAACCAATGAAGACTCCTATACTGCCGCCAACCAGACAGCCGAAACCCAATGCCTTCCGGGCCCTGTCTTCCTTACCCGCCCCCACATTCTGGGCCACAAAGGAAGCCATGGACTGCATGATGGATGAGGGAATCAGCATGATGAAGGACTGGATCTTCTGGGCCACCCCGTAGCCTGAGGAAGCATCCAGCCCCAGCCGGTTAATAAAGGCGCAAAGGGCCAGAAAAGTTAGATTGGTTAGGATTTCCTGAAGGGCCATGGGTGTCCCCACAGAAAGCATCCTCTTAATCTCCCCGGAGAAGCGGAAGTCTTCCCTTCTAAGAGTGAAGGGAAGCTTCCTCCTGCGAATAATCAGGATAGAGAGAAGGACACTTACCATCTGGGCCATTACCGTGGCAATGGCGGCACCCGCCGCATTCA
>JAILCB010000063.1 GCA_024680595.1 Lachnospiraceae bacterium
TGTGCCATTTCAGAAGGGGCCTTGACCCCTCCTGAAACAAATTAGCCGCACCCCTTAATGCCAATGCATTTGTAGCAGGGATTACTTATACCGCGTTCAAACTATTCCTGTCCCTGCATAGAAGCCTTCCCGAACCGCATCGCCAATCTTGCCAAGGCGCATGCTGTCGCCAACTATACGGGTCTTGGTGGGATATTTGTCCCTTATCTTTTCCGCCAGCTCCCTGACCGGCCTCATTCCAAAGGCGGCTACTACGGTATCCGCAGGGATATCCTCTTTTCCGTCCTTGGTTTCCACGGTCACTGCCTTATCACTGATGGAAACAACCTTGGCACCGGTCTTGAGGGTCACGCCGTTTTGTGCAAGCTGTCCGAAAAGAGTGATCTTATTAATGAACATCACGTCCTTCCCGCACTCATCCAGCATCTCCACTACCGTCACCTTCTTGCCCAGCTCCGACGCCATTTCAAGGGCTCCGTCCAGACCGGAAAGGCCTCCGCCGCAGATCACGACATTATCGCCCTTTATCTTTGTCTGATCCTTATGTACATTCAGGATAGAAACCACATTTGCCCCATCAATGCCGCTAATAGGAGGAGTGAAGGGAATGGCCCCGCAGCCAATGATTATATTATCACACTCAGAAAGGAAGGCCTCGTCGCCGGAAACCTCGGTATTCAGGTGAATATCCACATCCAGTTTCTCCAGCTGTACCTTAAACCATTCCGTATACTTCTTTATATTTATCTTGAACTTAGCGGTACAAATGTCTCCCATGGTTCCGCCCAGCTTATCAGATTTCTCATAGAGAGAAACCTTATGGCCGGAAAGCGCCGCGGTGCGGGCAGCCTCCATTCCGGCAGGGCCTGCTCCAATGACAACCACTTTCTTAGGAGTGTCGGTCTTTACTATTCTGAACCTCTCCTCCTCCATAGCCTGGATATTCACGGCACAGGAGAGCTTGGTATGATTATTCCAAATACGTCCGATACAGAACTCATTACAGCGCAGGCAGGGCCTCACATCCTCCGGATGGCCCGTCATCAGCTTATTGGGCATGAAAGGATCCGCAATGAGCCCTCTGCCGAAGTTCACAATATCTGCGTTTCCGGATTTAATGAGTTCAAGCGCCGTATCGGGGTTGTGGGTTCCGGCATTAATAATGGGAACCTTCACGGTCTTCCTGGCTTCCTCGCAGACATAGGCCATGCAGGCCTCGCCCAGATAGGAAGGAGGGAAAATATAGTCGAGTGTCTCATAGCAGCCGGCATCCACGTCAAAGGCATCCACTCCGCCTTCCTCCAGCACCTTCAGGAGCTTCATGCTGTCCTCCATGGTCCTTCCGCCCTCAAAGCGGTGATCCAGGGAAATCCTGAAAATGACAGGAAGCTTATCTCCCACTACGCTCTTCATGGCCTGGATTATCTCCACAGGGAACCTTGCGCAGTTCTCAGGGCTTCCTCCGTACTCATCCGTCCTCTTATTCCATACAGGCGACATGAACTGGTCAATTAGGTAGCCGGCATGGGCATGGATCTCTATGGCATCAAATCCCGCATCCCTGGCTAATCCTGCGGCAAAACGGAAGCCGTCCATCATTGTGGCGATTTCTTCCTTTGTGAGCGCGTGACACTTAATATCAGGATTGAATACTGAAGGGGTCTCCGAAGAAGAAATAGGCGGATTGCCCAGGGTATCCGGAAATGCATTCCTGCCTGTGCCAGGGCTAATCTGACAGACAATCTTGGCTCCGTACCTATGTACCCCGTCACAAACTGCGGTAAGGGACGGCAGGACCGTGAAGCTGTCAAGATATCCCTCCATGGAGCCCTGGGCCAATACCTCATTTAACATCTGGCAGCCTAAGAAGATTACTCCGGTGCCGCCTTTCGCTCTCTCAATGAAATAGTCGATCTCCTGCGCATCCTTGCGGCCGCTGGTGAAGGCTGAGTTGGTTCCCATAGGGCTCATGCCTATGCGGTTCTTGACCTCCATGCTCCCAATCCTAAAGGGCGTAAACAGTTCCTTGTAGTCCATAGATTTCCTCCTTTCAATTTCTCGGTTCAGTTAATTTGTTCTCTCATTATATCAGAATACAGACGTGATTTTAACATCCATTTGGCTCAAAATCACCTGCTTTTCTGCCCTAGCTGCCTGCTCCGGCTTATGCCGCAGAAGGAGGGCATCTCCCGCTTTCCGCTTACTTACCCTTCTCCGGACTGGCCGAAAGGCTTGCCACAGTCTGCAAGGGAGAATTCCCTGCTTTCCACTTAATATTCCTTCTCCGGACCAGCCGAAAGACTTACCACAGTCTACAAGGGAGAATTCCCTGCTTTCCGCTTAATTACCCTTCTCCCTATTTCCTTAAAGGATTCGCAATCACAACATTTATGGGCTCAACTTCAATCTTTTCCCAAACCTTCTCCAGCACATAAGGCTCATTCGCCAAATATTCATCCAATTCCTCACGGCTTTCAAAATCCATAATAAGAGCCGATCCCTTCATCTTTCCCTCTTCATCAAGCAGGCCCCCGGCACTAATGATATGCCCACTTAAGCCCTTCATCCCCTCCAAGTGGCGGGGCCGTACTTCCATACGTTTATCCAGTTTCCCTTCTCCGTCATATGCTCTAATTAGAAATTGCATCCTATCTCAGTCCTTTCTGATAATATCCACTATCTCTCCAATATACATGTCATGCGGTGCCTGTCCTTCATACATGCTCTTCACCACATCTTCAGGAATATCAGTCACTTCCAGCCTCTGCACATAGATCTTTTTGCAGACCAATGTAATCTCCGCTTCCTCAAATGACATGGAGTCGCCGCACCTTACAGGCGTAAGTCCGGACTCCTTCATCTTGTCCATATCCCTACCGGACTTGCTCCCCAGCTCTCCCAGGTTCTTCCTGTACTGGTCCGAATAAAAGCTCACAGTAAAGAAATCATTTGAGTCCATGAAATCATGGGTATATCTGGATGTCCTTACATAAACCGTCGCAACAGGCTTATTCCAAATTGTTCCAAGCCCGCCCCAGCCGATAGTCATCGTATTAAAACTATCCTCATTTCCCGCTGTCAGCAAAGCCCATTTCTTTAGAAACAAATTAAAAATATCAGTTGTGAATTCCATATCAAGCTCTCCTTTCGCAATAATAGTCTCAAAAATCCTTCTTACTTTTTCACCGGAAAACAAGGCAGAGGCCATTCCGGATCACAATTTCCCCTCATAATGCGTTTCCCTGACGCATTCAGAAAGTCATAGGATTACGAATTTCATCAGAAATTCGTAATACGTACACGACCAGGTCCCTGCGGAACAGGGAGCGTGTCCCGCGCCGGGGCGCGGGATTTCCGAATGCGTTTCCCTGACGCATTCGGAAAGTCCTAGGATTATTATAGCAAAAGGCAGAGGCCATTTCGACCTCTGCTCCTTCATTTTTGTCTATTTTTTATAATCCGGGCATGTGCCTGAAACCGAACCTCCGCACATAGCATACTACAGGTTTTCTACAGGACCAAAGTTATTTTAATCATCTCATTCTTTCCACCTTGAACATAAACAGATAATAAAAAACAGAATAACCGATATGCAATAACTCCGAACATTAACTATTTAAGCAGACTATGCTTGACACGTTAGTCCTGTACGGAAAAATCTCAGATATCTACATCAAACTCCACGGTCTGATTGTACTTATCCAATGCCATCTGCATTTCCATAATTTTCCGGGAAACCGTCTCGTAATCCTTCTTCACCAGATCCAGATCATAGTTGATATATCTGTATTCCGGAACGGCTTTTCTGGAAATATAGGAACTCATCTCTTCCCTGACTTTTGGAAGCCTTTTTCTCATGTTATCGAGAATCAGCTTTCTCTTATTAAGCTGTGCCATCCTGATAAGTATGGCATCAACGCTCATCTCAACCTCCCCGACCGGAATTCTTGCCGTAGCATTTGACAAATTCAAGGCGTGTTTGATGATAGCGATTTTCTCATCAAGCTCAGAAATGTTTTGTGCAACCTCAGCATAGTCATATTCCGGAATGACCGGTTCCTCACCAATTGCCACAACATAGGTGCTGGACTCGTTTTCCTTATTAACCCAGAAAACTTTATCTTCTTCCAGACTCCTGAGCAGTTTACTGGCATACGCTGATGTCATTTTCTGCATCCCTTTTTCCTCCTTAATCCTCTTGCTTACCCGTTTTGAAAGAAGTATAACACGGCCTTCTCCTCTTGTCATTAAACTGATGGTTTAAGGATCGATAGTATCGAACCCGAACCCTACGGAAGGAAAGCTACAGGTCGTGGGAGATAGGCCGGTTTTCGGTCCCTTTATGCAATCGGCATCCTCCGTGCAAACCTTAAACGACAGAAAATATGAAAGCAAACGATGAT
>JAILCB010000079.1 GCA_024680595.1 Lachnospiraceae bacterium
ACGATTTAGGCAAGATTGTTGTAGAGAATAGTATTCTGAATAAGCCCGGCAAGCTAACTGACGAGGAATATGAGATTATGAAGACCCATTCCACCAAGAGCGGCGAGATGGTCAAGATCCTTTTGGATGGCGTGGAAGAGGAGCACTTTGTACATGTGGCCTTTAATGTGGCCAGATACCACCACGAGAGATGGGACGGCAGAGGCTATCCGGACAAACTTGTGGGCACTATGATCCCCATAGAGGCCAGGATTATGGCTGTAGTGGACGTATATGACGCCCTGGTCAGTAAGAGGAGTTACAAACCGGCCATGAGCTTTGAAACCGCCACCAGAATTATGTGCGAGGGCATGGGTACTCAGTTTGATCCCAATATGAAGACCATTTTTATGGGATGCCGAAGTGAATTAGAAGCCTATTACCAAAGGCTTAGGGACGTGGAGGGGGAATAAGTATTTCAGGCGATTATTGAAGAGCCACATTCCGCATCTGTTCAGAACCAACAGGCTCCTGAACAGATGCCGTTTCTCTATACTTTATCTCGGCGCGAAAAGACCCCCGGCATCTTTAGATAGGATCTTTTCACGCCAGGATAAAGCTGAAATTCCTGCATCCTGTATTTTCATTAGAGCCTCTTGAACCGGCAACTTGGCAAACCCATATTACCGGGAAGCCTCCTCATCTTCATCCCTATCGTCCTCATATCCGACAGCCTTCTTGAGCATACAAAAAAGATCATTTAACTCCTTTTCTTTTTCATTTATTATATCCATTGCTTCGTCAAAGGATTTACCAAATTCATGATAACTGCTAACTCGTTTGCTCTCTTCGACCAGCCTGCGCACTTCCTCTAATTCACTATGGAAATTTTTTAATAATTTGCTGTATTGGTTCATTCTAGACATGATTCCGGGATGAACCCTTTCGTCTGAATCCTCAAGGATTCTTAGATTCAGACCCGTTTCGTCATTAGCCAGCAAATCATTAGGTGATACTCCTAATGCATCAGCTATCTTGTTGATTTTTTTCAGGGAGATATCATTTCCGGAATTCTCGATTTTGCTAATGGATGACTTATCAACATAACCGGCTCTTTCAGCCAGCTCCGCCTGGGACAGCCTTTTCGATTCCCGGATATACTTTATCCGATAGGCAATAGTCATTTCTTCATTAGGTTTTTTACTCATAGATCTGTTCTCCTTCTAAATACTTAAAACTCTAGTTCCTCTTGCGGTTCCTGGCGCAGGATTTGCCTCAGCGGCTGACATCTTCCTGTTCGAATCCCCGCTTTCTCCGCACCTGCTTCGGCCGGTGCAAAACCAAAACCCGCCCGACCTTATGCGGTCTCGTGAAGCTTTTGCCGCGGCCCTACATGCCTATGGCCGAAACACCTTGATCCTCTCTGCTTTCGGTATGCCGTAACGCGACACTACACGCCTATGGCCGAAACACCTTGATCCTCTCTGCTTTCGGCATGCCGTAACGCGACACTACACGCCTATGGCCAATACACCGCATAACAAGAAGATTATTCAACATCAAAAGTATAGCATATATAATACTAATGTTCAATAATTAATTCCTAAATTAACGTTTTTATATGTTGACAAAAATGGATTCACTGTGGTATTATACTTTACAGGAACGGTCACTCAATTTAAACAGCAATTTCAACATCTGACTGTGAGCGCTGCTCAAGTGTTCACCCGCCCCATCTAAGGATGGAAAGAAAGGAGCAATAATGGTTTATACGGAAGAATTGGCCCTGACACTGGCAAAGGCAAAAAACAATAATACAGTATATTTGATGCCGATTCATATTGATGGATTAATAAATCTCAGCCCGGATGACTTATCGCAGCTCATTGTTGGAACGAATACTTTTATTCACAATCATCCTGAAATCAATGAAACAAACACGCCTGTCCTGTATGAGCAGCTGAGTTCCCAGACCGCTACAGCTGACGCCATATTGGGACACCGGCTTAGAGAGCAGAAGCAGATAAACACCATCTCTGCGAAGTTGGATAAAGAAGAAACCAAAAATGAGGAAGATATGTTACGGAATAGGATCCTTAGGAATCTGGACAATAAGTCCCTTCGTTCCTTGAAGAGGATTTCAGATATGCTTGAAGATGACAATATTAAGTATTTGTCACAGTCAGATGTATTATAGAAATCTTCCATTCCATATCAGAAGATCTATTATGATATAAAAATTAAGGAATCCGGTTTTCGGACTCCTGATAATGACCGTGTCCTGCCCCGCCTGCATATAGAATTATAGGGGGTTTTTGGTCCGAAACCGCCACAATGAAAATAAGGGGATGCCGTTTGCGGCATCCCCCTTCTTATCGCAGAGCCGCCGATACGAAACCTGTCGGCCAAAGCCGGCCGGCGCCTCGCGGACGAGAGAGTGCGATTTGCATCTTCCCTCTCGATTTCTCATAGGTGAGACATGAACTCATCAAGAATTCATCTCTTCAATTCGAAATAGTCCACCATCCTCTTCATGGAACCGGCGTGCTCACTCATCTCACTGCTGAGTGCCAGGGACTCCTCGGAGGTTGCCGCATTATTACGGCCCTCCTCCGCGATGCGGTCTATATTCTGTGACAGGTCACGAACTGACTCGGACTCCGCAGTAGAGGCATTGGCAATCTTCTTCACGCTGTCCCGGATTCCCTCCACCTGAGTAACCATGATATCAAACTGGCGGGCCGTATCATTTGCAATAGAAATACCCTCATCCACCGTGCGGATGGACTCATTGATAAGATCCGCCGTATTCTTGGCGGCCTGGGCCGTCTGATTAGCCAGCTGAGATACTTCGGTAGCCACCACAGCGAATCCCCGGCCGGCCTCTCCTGCCCTGGCGGCCTCAATAGATGCATTAAGGGAAAGCATATTGGTCTGATCTGTAATACTATTAATCGTATCAATAATTTTCCTGATTTGCTCCGATGATCGTGAAATGGCCTTCATGGCATCCACAACCTCTACCATCTTTTTATTCCCTTCCACGATGCCATCCACAATACCGTCCACCTCTCTGGAAATGCTCTCCGCATTATCCGCATCACTGGAAATATCGGCACTGATGGTATTCACCTGTCTGGAGAGATCCTCAACGATATCCGCCTGGGTCGTGGTAGTTTCCGCCAGATTGCGGCCCGCATCCGCCAGCTGGCCGGCCCCTGTGGAAACCATGCCGGAAACATTCACAATCTCTTCCATGGATTCGGATATTCTCTGAGAGAAGCTTTCCACCGCATTCTGAATGGAACGGAAATCTCCCTCAAAATCCTTCTGGAAGTATATATTGAAATTACCATTCTCCATGGTAGCCATGACTTCATCAATCTTGTCAATATAGCTGGCCAGGGACTCCACCGCATAACGCAGCTGACCAACTACCTCGCCAATCTCATTCTCCTTATGGTAGTCAATCTCCACATGCACATTGCCTTTGGCAATTTCTCCCGCCGCATCCTTCAGCACCTGTAAATCAGATCCAATATCATCCACCAGCCTCTTACCCCGGATGCGGTTTATTATCATAATTACGGTGCAGGCGGCAATCAATAGGATAATAGCCACAATTGACAGGATCATGATGCTTTTATACTTGCCGGCAGCCGCGTCATCCGCCCTGCTTCCGGTGCTATCCAGCAGATCCGCCAGAACCTCGGAGACCGAATTCAGCTTATTATTATAGAATTCCAGTGCCGCCGCCTGGTCCCCGGAATCCACCAGATCCAGCATCTCATGGGAGGCCGATTCCACATTGCCCCAGGCGGTTTTCAATTGTTGACCCAGGGACTCGTCATTGAGATTGTCCGCGATAGTTTCAAAGTATCCGGAGATCTTGGAGAACCTTTCATTCAAATCCGACTTCTGATCGGCGGTCACCTTTGGGTCGTTGGAGGCCAGGGCAAATAGGAGCCGCTTATTGATGGTCTGGACGTCCTTCCTAATCTCCAGCTGATACTTCTCCGTGACATACTCAACATTATAGAAGCTTGAGAAGTTCCAGACTATGATTAGGAGGAAAATCAGCATCAGGACTGATAGTCCAATGGTCATACGGTTTACAAAGGATGACATCTGTCTGAGCGTTGCCGCAATGGTCTGCTGGTTTGAGTGTTTGCGCATAAAAACCTCCTCGTATGCTCCGCATACATTTAGAAATGATAAATAATGTAGTAAACAGCCCTATCTGTAGCTGCCATACTTAGCCTTGAACTCCTTCTTGCTGCTATACATCATGCCATCCGCCCGTTTAAAGGTATCCTCCACGCTCTTGTCCTTACCCGGTATAAACTCCGCCATGCCCAGGGAAGCGGAATATCTCTCATACTCCGGCTTACTGCTGTCATTATAGCTCTCCTCATATTCCCGTTTAAGCTCTTCTAGCAGCTCATTTCTCTTCTCATAATCCTTCCCCTGCAGAAGAACCACAAACTCATCTCCGCCCAGCCGGAATACAGGGGATTTCTTGTATATCCTGCATGCTATCCTGCAGCTATTGATAATAAAAGCGTTTCCCTTGTCATGGCCATAGGTGTCATTCACCTTCTTCAAATTGTTTAGGTCAATCATGACAATGGCAAATTCCACTTCCTTCTCCTGCATTTCCTTTTGCAGCTTCTCGGTCACTTCATCATAATAGGCCTTGCTGCCCACGGAGGTCAAGGCATCCTTCCTGACTATCTCTGTGATTTCATTCATTTCATCTCTGACCATGGTTAGCTCGGACAGGGATGAGGCCGTATCCTTCATACTGGTGAGCAGGGACTTCCTCAATTCCTCTATCTGATTATCCGTATTTACGACACAGCCCTCCAGTAATTTGACATTTCGATTTCTATCTTCATTTGTATCATATTTAAAGCCATGAATACAGTTTATCAGATTATTAACGGGCTTTATGAGGACCCGGTTCATGTCAAGCATACAAATGAAGAGTATCAGGGCCATGATACCCAGCAGGATTAGGCCTAATGAAATTGTGAAATTCAGGTTCTCAGCATGCATTTCCGCCATGGAAAAGTCTACACAGGCACTGGCCGCGTAGTTGCCCTTTGAATCCAGGATTGGCGCCACATAGGACAACAAATACTCATCATCCTGGGTATGGACTGCATAGAATAAATCCTCCTTACCGCTCATAAGAATGTCCACTTTTGAGGCAAAGGGCTCATCCAGCTCATAGGTGCTTCCAATCCAATCAAGGCTTTCCTGGGTAGGTATCTCCGAATATTCATCATCCAGATCAAAGACAACTGTGGCTCCCTCCGGCGTAATCTTGTATACATATAGGTAATAAACATCAGGATAATTGTCCCTTAGGGAATAAAGGTACTTATTTATAGTATTATATTCATCCGTGACAAATTTGCCCTTTACATACTCATCTATCCTGTCCCCGTCAATGCTATTTGTGATGAGCTGGGTAATTCCATCCGCCATCCGGGTATATTCATTTACCATCCGCTGCTCCAGCTTGCCATACTGCACGTTTAGCATCAGCAATAATACAAGCAGTGAGCTGCCTATAAATAGAAACGGCAGCCGCACGGAAAGTGATTTGAGTTTTCTGCCGATTTTTGCAAAGAATTGATTCATATTTTATATATCCCCATTCATTGAATATTAAATATTATATTATGTCTATAAATTTATTTATTATATCACCCTACCGTTATATATATCAATGTTTTTTCCTTAGGACACAAGGGCGGGAGGAGCCCTGCAGTTAAAGGCCCCATATCCGGCTCTCTGCCCGGGACAGGGGCTTTTGCAAGTATAGGACAATTATTAGGTCAATATAATTGTGTTTTGAATTTCACCTTGCTATAATTAGACACGCTAGAGCCGGGGCCCTCTTGCATATCCGCAGGCAGGCGGCCATTCTTTTGGCATAATACCCAGGTGGCTCTAAGCAAGATATTATTAATGAAAAGCCGGAATTTCCGGCGCCCAAACAGGAGAAATAGAATATGAATTATGCTGAAGAATCATTACGTCTGCATGGAGAGTGGAAGGGGAAAATCGAGGTCGTTTCCCGGGTCCCTGTAGAATCCAAGGATGACCTTTCTCTGGCCTATACCCCCGGCGTGGCAGAGCCCTGTCTAGCCATCCAAAAAGACATCAATAAATCCTACGATCTTACCCGCAGACATAATATGTGCGCGGTAATTACCGATGGCAGCGCAGTGCTGGGCCTAGGCGATATAGGGCCGGAGGCCGGTATGCCGGTTATGGAGGGCAAATGCGTGCTCTTCAAGTCCTTCGGAGATGTGGACGCCTTCCCCCTCTGTGTGAAGACCAAGGATGTGGATGAATTTGTCCACGCCGTCTCCTTGATTTCCGGTTCCTTCGGCGGAATTAATCTGGAGGATATTGCGGCCCCCCGCTGCTTTGAGATTGAAAGGAAGCTAAAGGAATGTACCGATATCCCCATCTTTCATGATGACCAGCACGGAACCGCCGTCATCACTTTGGCGGGCATGATCAATGCCCTAAAGGTGGTGGGAAAGAAGAAAGAGGATGTGAAGATTGTCACTTCCGGCGCCGGCGCCGCCGCCATTGCCATCGTAAAGCTGCTGCTCTCCGCAGGCTTTAAGCATATTACCATGTGCGACCGCAAAGGGGCCATTTATGAGGGCCGGGAGGGCCTGAACTGGATCAAGGAGGAGATGGCCCTGGTCACTAATCTAGACAAGAAGGCCGGTTCCATTGCCGATATGCTGGTGGGTGCGGACATTTTCATCGGGGTCTCCGCCCCCGGGACTGTGACCACGGAAATGGTGAAAACCATGGCCAAGGATGCCATTATCTTTGCCTGCGCCAACCCCACCCCGGAAATCTTCCCGGACGACGCCAAGGCCGGCGGCGCGGCCGTCATTGCCACCGGCCGCAGTGACTTCCCCAATCAGATTAATAATGTCCTGGCCTTCCCGGGTATCTTCCGGGGCACCTTCGACGTAAGGGCTTCCGATATTAATGAGGAGATGAAGATGGCCGCGGCCAAGGCCCTGGCAGGCCTTATTTCTGATGAAGAGCTAAGGGCTGACTACATAATCCCCTACGCTTTCGACCCCAAGGTGGGTCCAGCCGTGGCAAAGGCCGTCGCCCAGGCCGCCAGGGACAGCGGCGTCGCCAGGATCTAGAATATAATATAAGATTCACCCGCGAAACCCGGCGTGGAACCCGCTTCAGCGTCAGCTGATACCTTCCAAACCCTATCCCTGCGGGCATTGCACACCGAGACGAACTGACAAACCGTCCCCGGCGCCTTTCAAGAGGTCTGCCGGGGACGGCCCTTAGTAAGTCGGATATCCCACCCTATTTACCTGCATATAATTCTCGCTCCCGGATTCAGCTCCATAAGCCGGGCGCTAATCTCCATTAATTCATCCTCTTTACATTCCTCTGTATGTGTGACAAATATCTCATGGCCGCTCTCTATCTGCTCCCTGTAGAAATCTCCCAGGTATTTCACAAAGTATAGGCAATCCTCGGCGGATACCATGGTGACCACCTTGAGCCTGCTATTTGCGATAATCTTCATATCCTCCATGATTTTGATCACGTCCTGCACATAACAGGTAGCTGCCAGCTCCAGAAACAATTTGTCCGGTCTCTCCTTCAGGATTCTCTCCAATAGAGACGTGAATTCTGCAGTCAATGTGCAGCATATGCATCCCTGGGGAATATAGACAATTTCCCTATTGTCCCCGGGGCCCGTGTCCCCTTCGTACTGCTCATCCCCCTTATCATTCACAAGCACCATAATCTTACCGGGTTTCCCCCCGCTATGGCCACTTTCCGCAAAATCGGCCTGCCTTGCTTCATTGGCCATCATTTCCTTTATCCGTTTCGTTTTTCCGGAACCCGTAAAACCCGCAACCATAATAATATCCATACATTCATCTCCAAAAAAGCCTATGGTAAAACGCACATCTCCCTGCCGGTGCAAGAGAGCAAATAGTAATTGTGCCCAGGACCGGCCTTACGCCAGTCCCAGGCACCTTCTCCAATTCCGGCGGCCAGACAGGCAGCCCGCCGATGACTAAAATCATTTAGAAGCGTTATACTCCCTACAGGCCTCGAAAAAGACATCAATGATGTCC
>JAILCB010000108.1 GCA_024680595.1 Lachnospiraceae bacterium
GATATAAATACTTCTATAAATAAGAGGAGTCCAGCTTCGTCCGGGCTCCTCTTATTTATAGAAGTATTTATATCAGTTGTTAATGAGCTTATCCTCGTCAGACCAGCTGTAAAGCTTTCTGATCTCCTCGCCGTACTGCTCTGATACGTGCTCTGCGGCCTTGTCGCGGAGAGCCTTGAAGTGAACCTGTCCGCTTGCCTCTGACATATCGAGAAGGAAGTCCTTTGCGAAGGTTCCGTCCTGAATGTCTGCAAGTACCTTCTTCATGGCAGCCTTTGTCTCATCCGTGATGATCTTAGGGCCTGTGGTGTAGTCACCGTACTCAGCGGTATTTGATATGGAATATCTCATTCCCTTGAAGCCTGACTGGTAAATAAGGTCAACGATAAGCTTCATCTCATGGATACACTCAAAATATGCGTTTCTGGGATCATAGCCTGCTTCAATAAGGACCTCGAAACCGGTCTGCATAAGCTTGCATACACCGCCGCAGAGAACTGCCTGCTCACCAAAGAGGTCGGTCTCCGTCTCGGTCTTGAAGGTGGTCTCCAGAACACCGGCTCTGGCGCCGCCGATACCCAGGGCATAGGCCAGTCCTATATCATGGGCCTTGCCGGAATAATCCTGCTCAACCGCGATAAGGCAGGGAGTTCCTTTGCCAACCTGATATTCGGAACGGACCGTGTGACCCGGAGCCTTAGGGGCAATCATAACCACGTCCACATTCTCAGGGGGAACAATGAGCTTGTAGCGGATATTGAAGCCATGAGAGAACATAAGGACATTGCCCGCCTCCAGATTAGGGGCAATGGACTCATCATAGAGCTTCTTCTGCTTCTCATCATTAATGAGAATCATGATGATATCGGCCTTCTTTGCGGCCTCGTCAGCCGTATAGACCTTGAAGCCCTGCTCTTCCGCCTTCTTCCATGATCTGGAGCCCTCGTACAGTCCGATAATGACACTGCAGCCCGAATCCTTTAAGTTCAGCGCCTGTGCATGTCCCTGGCTGCCGTAACCAATAATGGCAATGGTCTTTCCGTCCAGAATAGAAAGGTTGCAGTCAGATTCGTAATAAATAGGGCTCCTGTCATTCATTTCCATAATAATTTTGTCTCCTTTCAAATAGCTATCCTAGCTGTAGATGCCTAGAATAAATGCACTTAATCTATACCGGCCCCGGGGTCATGGGATCATACTCAATAAGGGCCGGCCGCACTTTCAGTCAAACCAAATCACGCCTTCCGTACCTCTCTGCAGACCCGCGATTCCCGTTCTGGCAATCTCCAGAATCCGGAAATCCGAGAGCAGATTAATGAAGGCATCAATTTTGCTCTGGCTGCCCGTGACCTCAATAATTAAGGAATCCTGGGCCACATCAACGATATTGGCCCGGAAAACGTCTGCCGTGGAGATAACGGCGGGGCGGTTTATTGAATCTACCTCCACCTTTATCATACAGAGCTCCCTGTAGACCGAATTATCTGGTTCCAGCGACCTGATATCCCTTACATCGATGAGCTTGGAAAGCTGTTTCTCAATCTGCTCCAGTATCTCATCGTCACCGTCCGTGACAATAGTAATCCTGGTAAATCTGGGATCCGCCGTCACACCGGCAGTAATGCTGTCAATATTATATCCTCTTCTGGAAAAAAGGCCTGCTATGCGGCTCAGAACTCCGGAAGTGTTATCCACGAGTAGTTGAAAGACTTTTTTCTGCATGGATGATATGTTACCCTCCTTCACATGACTATCCTTTAATATAAGACGATATGTTTTTTTTGTCAATCAAAAGGATTTCTAAGACTTTATTATTGCTTAATAAGGACATCCTCTATCTATCAGGGCTTTTCCCTCCCGGTCATAGAGATTCTCTCTGGTAATGAAGAGATCGGTATCGGAAAGGGTCCCTGCCCCATATTTGTCATAGAGGGTCTGAATAAGTAGCTTTGGCTTTACATTGTCCCCGCTGGAGGCACAAACCCTCATATAGAGGGATATTTCCGCACAAGAGCCCTTCTGCTGACTATTGAGAGAAGGGATAGGGTCTGTCTCCGCCTTGTTCCCACCCTCTCTGTCCTGTCCTTCAATAAGGGACAGTTCATACACCAGGGCTCTTAGATTCAGCTCCCGCTCCCCTTTCTTGGTCTTTTTCTTCACCAGGACTTCTTCTGCGGATAGGAAGTCGGAAATGGCTTCTTTCAAGGGAAAACTGGGCTCCCTGCCCTGGCGGAAGGTCAAAGTATAGGAGGCGGATGCCACACTTGCCATGGCATTCTCTGTTTTCTCCGGCAGAATTACCGCCTGCTCCGCCCTGATACCCTCGGCCGCCACAGAGTTTAGGGCCTCAAGGATATTTCGAAGGGCGGCTTTCCTGGATAGGGAAGATTCTTGCCTGTCTTCTCGGGTCTGACAGTTCTCGAATAAAGAACCGCCCCCTTCTGTCTCCTGAGCAGAATGGCCGGCACCTAAGCTCTGACAATCCTCTAATGAAGAACCGGTTCCCTCCGTATCCGGGGTCGGTCCGGCACTGGCTGTCAGACAATCCTCTGATGAGGAACCGGATCCTTTCGTCTCCGGGGTCGGGCGGCCGGCAATTTCTAGGGAGCATATTTCCAAGTCCATATATTCCCCGTTACTCTCCAGTCCCACTCCCAGGGGCTGGGCAAAGGACATGATGGGATGAGGGGAAAAGCCCTCTGAAAAAGCCACATCAATCCCGGCCCTCCGGACCGCCTTCTGGAAATACCGCATGACATCAAGATGTCCTATATATTTCATGAGTCCGTGCTTACTAAACCGAATACGAAGCACCTGATTACCAGCCTTCAAATATTAATCTCCTTAAATAATCTAGAAAAAACCGCTTATTCCCTAGGTTTTTCATTTGATCCGTATGCGGGCCCCGCAGCCAAAAGCGGTGCCTCAGATTTTAGACCCCACAGCCCAAAGCGGCCGTTCCAGATTTCAGACCCCGCAGCTCAAAGCGGCCGCCCTTCATTAGAGACCCCACAGCCAAAAGCGGACACTCTTCCTTAGAGACCCCACAGTCCAAAGCCGTCGTCCCGCATTACAGGCCTTCTTTTCATTTCTCCCGGATGCAGACACCGCCGCCAAAGGCGGCCGCCCCGAATTACAGGCCTTCTTTTCATTTCTCC
>JAILCB010000127.1 GCA_024680595.1 Lachnospiraceae bacterium
GATAAAGGATGCCTTGGTTTCAGCCAGAAACCTGTCTGCCATGAAGAAGGAGGAGGTTATTTCCAGAGACAGCCTGTTCCGGGGCTGCTATAACCAGATGAGCTCGGAGCTGACCCAGAAGGCCACCAAAATCAAGGCCAATTTTGGCTTCGAGGACATAGTCATGAATCCCAGCCAGAAGGAGACCCTGCTGCACGCCATAGACCAGATGAATTTCCGAAAGCAGGTCTATGAGAATTGGCACTATACCAAGAAATATCCTTATGGCCGGGGGCTGTCCATCCTGCTATTCGGCGCCCCCGGTACCGGTAAATCCATGTGCGCCCAGGTCATAGCCCATGAATTGAATTTGGAGCTCTACCGGGTGGATTTGTCCAAGGTCATTGATAAATATGTGGGTGAAACGGAGAAATCCATTTCCATGATTTTCAGAGAAGCGAAAAAGTGTAACGTGGTTCTCTTCTTCGATGAGTGCGATACCCTTTTCGCCAAGCGGTCCGATGACGGGGGCAGTAACCAGTCCTCCAATAATAATAAGACCGCCCTCCTGCTGCAGGAGGTGGAAGGTTATGACGGAGTATCAGTTCTGGCCACCAACTATAAGCACAATATTGACCCCGCTTTCTTCCGGCGTATGAAATATATCGTGGAGTTCCAGTTCCCGGATGTGGATACCAGGGAAATGCTCTGGCGCACCACTATCCCCAAGGATACGCCTCTGGCGGAGGATGTGGATATCCGGTTTTTGGCGGAGAAGTTCGAGTTCGTCGGAGGTAATATCAAGAACTGTATTCTAAATGCCGCCTTCCTGGCTGCCGCTGATCCGGAGGCCGAGGGACAGGTGCATATGAAGCACTATCTCAATGCTATTAAATACGAATTCGTGAAGGTCGGTAAGGTGTTTACCAAGTCCGACTTTGCCCCCTATGCGGAGCTGGTGGGGTTGGCCTAAGAGCCCCATGGAGGCCTTGGGGTGGGATCGGGCCAGACAGGTATCCTGCGCGGGACCCTTGGGACCGGGCCGTGCTGAGTGACAGTAGAATAGGCAAATAGTTCATATAGGAGACAGGTATATGAGAGAATTAAAGTTGATTCGGCTTGATAAGGATAATATTCTGTCATTTCAAAAGTATCTTTCCGAGACAGTCCTTTCCAGTCTGACCTTTCGCAAAGAGGATAAATACATTGTGGCAGGC
Source organism: Lachnospiraceae bacterium (assembly GCA_024680595.1). GTDB lineage: Bacteria > Bacillota > Clostridia > Lachnospirales > Lachnospiraceae > NK4A144. The sequence continues at coordinate 1,197 of JAILCB010000127.1, forward strand.
GCCCTTTGGCAGGAGGATGAAAGCATGACTGCCGCCGGGGCTGCAGCCATATTTCTGGATGAAGATAATAAGGTCGCCCTGATAGATTCTCTTGAGGTGGAGAAAGAGGACCCTGAGAGCTATAGGGTGACCATGGAGCTCTTGAAAATTGCAGTGCAGACGGTGAAAAAGATGTCCTATGTCTCTATCCTATGCCGTTATCTCTCTCCGGGCCAGGAAATGCTAGAAGCCGCCCTTTATGAGCATGGATTTGAAATGCCTGAAATGGAAAACCTTATGTATCATGTTTCCGGCGATAGGGTAAGCGCGGCTCTTTCAGACAAGGAGTATGTCCAGATTCATCTGGGCGGAGTGGATCTAAAGGAGTGTAAGGGCCTGGTCCGTCTTTCAGAGCTGCCCGACAGGCAGAGAAATAGCCTCCTGAGGGCAGAGGGAGTATGGGAACATATTTTGTCCGAATATAGCTTTGCTGTCATGGAGGGGAATTCCGACAGGCCTACGGCAGTGCTTCTCACTCGCAGGGAAGGCCGGAAGGATGTGGGAATTAGGCATCTTCGTGTAGACAAGGGCAGTGAAAAGTATGGAGTAGCTCTGATCTATGCTTTTCTGGCGACTCTGGCAGGCGAAAAAGAGGAAAATCCCGGAGTGGTTTTCTTTGAAGATGATATTAAAACGAGGCTGCTTTACCAGTTCTTCATTGCAGGACATGAGAATGCGCTGGAAACCATTGAGATTCGGACTATGGCACTGTCTCTCCTTCCTGATTGGGACTATGACAGAAGAGACGAATTGGAGCAGATTCTGGATGTGGCGGTTCCGGGAAGCGAGCTATTACCAAGACTCAACGGTTTGAAGTTTATTCTAAAGGAGGAATTGGACATAGAATCGGATTTGGTTATCGATGAGGGAGAGCTTCCCTACCTGGTCTTTTATCCGGAGGACACACCGCCCATTACCCTGACCTATGATATCATTCCCGCCCTGGATGAGCCGGACGACTATTCCCTAATCATAATGTCTCTGGTAAGGCTCAAGGAAGGAACAGATGTGGAAGAGCTCATGAAGTCCTGCCTGCAGGAGGACAGTATGACAGGGTGGGTGACAGGAGAGGATAAAAGGAGTGTTGTATTGACCCTAAGGTATATAGAGTGGGATCAGATAACGGATTCTGAAACCCTGTCCGCCCTCTTTGAGACCTTTCATGATGATTTGGTCCAGGTGCAGGAGTCAGAAAGCGTAGAAGAGCTTTGATAGATGACAAAGTAGGTGTCAGTTTACTCAATTAATATTTGGAGGGAAAGATGCCAAATCCTGATTATAATGGATATCTGAATAATGTAAAAAAGCTAAAGAAGCAAGAGTTTACGGATGATTCCAGGAATCTTCTGGAGGAGAGAAAGGAAAAGCGGCTTCAGGAGCAGAATGCAGGCCTGCAGCAGAATGCCGGTCCTGTAGAGAAGCAGGCGGATGCCCCGGTGGATATGTCTGACTGGGTTATAGCCGCGGATTTCAAGGAGGATGTCCGGATCTCCATGCCCGGCGGGGAGAAAGCCGAGTATATGTTTTACAGAAAGAGCGATCCCCGTACCGTTACGGAAAAGGAGATCCGAAGGCGGAATAAGGCTGTACAGCAGAGAATGAAAAAGAGCCCCGAACTGGCAAAGGATATGCAGAAAACCGTGGGTGAGGCGGGGGATGTGGTTACATCCCTGGAGGTTTTGAATAAGCTCAAGTTCCAATTGCCGCAAGGAGCCCTGGATACGGAGAAGCTCAATCAGAATAAGCATAAGATCCGCAGGATTGCAGGGATACACCGCATGGCCTTTGAACGGTATTATCGCAATAAGTACGGGGAA
>JAILCB010000269.1 GCA_024680595.1 Lachnospiraceae bacterium
TATCCCAGACTTCCTAAGTGATATCGGGCTTGACCTATATAAATCGAGAGGGGAGGGAAGCTCCCCTACTCGATTTCGGCTACGCCGCTATCATCTCGCAAGCAAGCTTGCTCGATGATGAGCGGTCGCCGTAAGCCGTGGTCTGCAAGCAAGCTTGCACCACGGCTTTCGGCTCGTCGCCTGCAATCGAGTAGGGGTGGGAAGACCCCCTACTCGATTCCGGCTACGCCCACATCTCAGGCCCTTCGGGCCTTCGATGATGGGCTGTCGCCAAGGTCTCTCTGGCGTGCAAGCACGCCGACGAGACTTTGGCTCGTCGCCTACACAAAAGTTGGGCACCCCAAAGGGATGCCCATTTAATGTTCTAAATCAAATAATTTCTCCTAGAAATTGTATCTGCTCTCTATCATCAGCCTCCCATGAAGGACCCGATGAGCTTGGGAATCTGAGTTCTCAGTGCAATGAAGGTCATGTATACGGCAAAAATGTAGCAGACAGTCATGCTGACCTGGAGAAGCCTGGGTGTCTTGTAGCCGGTATAAAGCTCCTTCTTCCACAGGATTAGAACCATAAATAATCCCGCAATAGGTGTGGCAACGGAGGTCGCCACATTAGCGATGAAGATAAGCTGGGTCGGGGAACCGCCGTAAGCGAAGCAAATTACAGAGGCAATAGCCAGACAGGCTATACAGAGGATCTTCACAGGCTTGGACTCCAGCCCAATCTCCTTGTCCAGACCCGCATTCAGGAGAACAACGCCCCTTTGCGTATTTCCCAGAAGAGATGAGAAACCGGCCCCGATAATGGCAATACCCATGACAATGGGAGCTGCGCTGCCCAGGAAAGGACGCAGCAGGTCGCCCAGCTGTGCCGGAGCCTTAATGCTGATTCCGCCCGGATGCAGAACAATGGCACCTACAAGCACAATAGCGCCGGAAATTAAAACAACAGTCACGATATGGGTGATGGCATCTGCGGTCATAGCCCCATTAAAGAGGTCTTCCTTCTTCCATTTCTTTTCCAGTCCCAGATAGGTTCCATAGATACCCGCCGTAACAGCCGCATTGGTGCTAATATAGGCAAGAGCGGTGGTCAGGGATCCTTCCGGCAGAACAGGATGGGTTAAGCCATGGAGCATAGCGCCTCCATCAGGACCGCCGGTTGCTATGATAGTTGCAAAGAAGGCCACGATTATACCGACAATACAGATGGTAATTCCCTTCTCTACCTTGGAATACACTCCTTTGGTCAGGTAGCAGAAGGCCAGAACACCTAGCATAATCAGGGCTCCAATTCGCCAGTCAATTCCAAAAATGAGATTCACGCCGGCCCCGGTTCCGGTAATATTACCCAGAGTAAAGAAAAAGCAGGAAAGAAACAAAGCCACTCCGCAGAAACCGGAAGCAATGCCCCCATAGTAATTGCGGATTGCATGAAGGATTGGAAGTCCTGTCATAATGGAAATACGATAGGATGATATGGTAAAGGTGATTCCCATTATAATTATCGGGATTAGAAGCCATAACATATCATAGCCGTAATTGGCTCCCATCATGGCAGAAGTCGTGATGTTGCCCGGGCCGATAACAATACCTGTGAGGATAATGCCTGGCCCAATTTTTTTCAGAATGTCTTTAAAAGAAAGCTTGTTAACAGCGGACGGGTCAAATCCTAAGCGTTCGCTTACAGGCTTACTCATATCATTTTGTACAAAACCCATAAGTCTTCTCCTAACTATTTGAAAAAGCCGGTCCCGGATTTTGTACAAATATGAAACTGCCAGAGGGTGTCCTGCTGGATCTGTACAATATCTGAGACCGGCGTAAAACCAAAAACCTTTTCTAATTAGATTAAGCGAACTTGCTCATATCAACCTTTTCAAGACCGCTGTTCTTGATGCCCTTGGCAACCCAATCCTTCTCTTCCTGATCCAGAGGCAGAACAGGCTTTCTCATAATAGCGTTGGAGAAGATGCCTCTCTGATACAGAGCTTCCTTCAGGCGGGCATGTGCTTCGCCGGAGGGCTGGCCGCCGCCGTAAATGGCCTGGCTGATGTGATAGATCCTGTCGCTCCAATCCTGAGCTTCCTTAAGGGTATGCTTGTCGGGATTAGCAAAAACCTCTCTTGCAGGGCAGATGAGTTCAGGCACACAGCCGGCAAATCCGATGAGGGCTCCGTCCATTCCGGGGAACCAGGATACACACAGGGTCTCGTCGTGGCAGGTAATCAGGCTGATATCCGGGCACTCCTGGCGAAGGAGGCGAACGTCATGCTCATAGATGGAAGTGACGCGGGTACCCATCTTGATGCACTTCACATGGTCAATCTCCTTGCACATCTTGATCAGGGTCTCTACAGGATAGAAGGCCTTGGAGGTAGCAGGATAGAGGTGAATGATAATGTCAATGTCGGCACCCTCTGCAACGTCCTTGATGTACTGGAAAGGAGCATTGGGGTTCATACCGAAGCGGAGCCACATATGAGGGGGCATGAGCAGGATGCCGTCTGCTCCGGCTTCCTTTGCTTCCTTAGCCATCTCGATGCTCTCCTGGGTGTTCTCACAGTTAACGCCGGAGATGATGGTCATGACATCGCCGCACTCCTCAGCGCAAATCTCTGTAACTCTCTTTCTCTCGGCCCTGGTCAGTCCGGTAATCTCACCGGTGTGGCCGTTACATACAAGGCCCTCGATTCCTTTGCCGTAGAAGGACTTGATCCAGCGAAGGTAAACACGGAACTCCTGCTCGTTAATGGAATAGTCTTCGTTAAGGGGTACGGAAACTGCAGGGAATATTGTCTTGAAAGTCTTTTCTTTAGCCATGATTTTTTCTCCTTTATAATAAGCGTTTGATTTGTTTTTGCAGAGAGTTTTTATTTCCTCTTGCCTGTTATTTGTTTTCTGAATTGCATTGACCGGGTGGCGCCTCACCGTTTCTATGCAATCGTTTGTATTTGCTGTAATTGTGTTATATCACAGGTCTAATATTCTTTTCAACAAAATAGGCCCTATATGCAATGAATTGCATAGGTCTTGCAAAAATTTGCATAGATTATACATATTGAATAATTTATCGCCTGGAATTTGTGCATAATGCCCAAGGGGTTTGAATTACATAGAAATATATTAAGAAATAATTTTTGCGAAATTGGTGTGCAAACGATTGCTTAAATTTGTTTATACATATATAATGAAGTCTATAAAACTGACCGGCTCTGTAAGTCCTGGGCTTTGCAGGCACAGGCTTCTGCAGGATATGAAGCTCATCAACACGCCCAAGTGCTCAGCTGTAAGTCCCGAGCTTTGCAGGCACAGACTTTCGTGGGAGATGTTCCCGCGCAATTCATAGTAAGGGAGGAAATATGGCAACCTTAAAGGATGTGGCCGCCCTGGCCCATTGCGATGTCTCAACCGTTTCCAGGGCTCTAAACAATACTTCCTATGTTCATCCCGATACAAAAGAGAGAATCATGGCCGCCGTTAAGGAATTAAGCTACAAGCCCAATGTGCTTGCCCGGGGTCTGCGCCGGGGCCGGCTCAATACCATAGCCGTCATTATTCCCAAACTGTCTTTTTCAATCTTTGCGGAGGTGACCAGCGGTATAGAGGAAGAGGCCCGAAAGAAGGGATATGCAACAATTATAGCAAATACCGGTGGGGACCATATGGTTGAAAAGGAATGTCTAAATAAGCTTAGAAATGGTTTTGTGGACGGTATGATAGTTGCGGGAACAGGCCAGAATAACCGGATTATCAGGGATATTGCCGTGGAAATGCCCGTCATACAGGTGATCCGCCGCTTTGATCTGAAGATTAGCAGTGTTGTTGTGAATTATACGGATATAGGTTATCAGTCCGTTGCGTATCTGCATCAGCAAGGATGCACAAAAATAGGCCTTATTAATGGCTCCAAAAAGGTTCCTCCCTATGCCGACCGCTACCGCGGTTATAAGCAGGCAATCAAGAAATTCCACCTTCCTGAGATTACGGCGGAGAGGGATTCGAAACAGCGTGGAATGAAGTATGGTTATGACTGCGCCGTGAAACTAATCGATGAAAACATGGAGCTGGATGCAATTCTGGCGGCAACAGATGCCCAGGGAATGGGAGCCATCAGGGCCCTCAGGGACAATGGCCTGCGCACGCCCCAGGATGTCAAGGTTTTGAGTATGACAGGCCACCGTGTAGGAGATATGCTGGAGACCTCGCTTACCTCCATGGAGCTGCCCGGGCTTGAGATAGGGGAAAAGGCCGCAGCAATGGTCATAGATGCTGTTGAGGCGGATGACAAACACAAGCCTGCGGTCCGGCATCTAACCTTTGATGCTAATCTGGTGAAAAGGGAGACTACAGAGTCAGTTGACGAATCTCAGGATGAGATGGGATGGTAGCTTTTTGCCTTTCGGCTGATTCCTGACATATAACACTTTATTCAATGTTTTTTCATCTCTCTCAGCCGTTCAACCTCATTACACCAATTTTGGAATAATTCTTTATTATTATCTACAGATGCATATATATTATTCATACGCTTATTATAATTTGTATTTAGGTCATATCCATACTTTCTGTTCCAATTCAAGTCTTTGGCAGTCGGATCCTTAATATAACTGCTAATGATATCGAATAGATCATATCGTTCACGGCCACAGAAAGCGGAATCCCGTCCGGTTACCTGCATATTAAATCCTAGAAAACAAAGAATTGACTGTATGACGGGATACCAGGAAGGGGACCCTTTTAGGGTAAGTTCATATTTTAATAGGCCTGTTTGATTTTTGGTAAGGGTAATATGCTTATCTACAAACCCATAAACGATACCTATATTATCCTCGAAATCACAATTACAGTATGTATCATCGCTTGCCTGTTCGAAAGAAAACTTTTTATCGGAAGTTGTAATGCATCTTTCTCTAGAAACCGCAATCACGTCTGTTTTGTACAGTTTTTTGAGATCCAGGCTACAGATTTCGAATACATATTCTGTACTCATCCTGCGGCAAATGTCTAATGGATGCACATAAAAGCGATAAGCTCCATTTGTCATGTTGAGCTTCTTATCATCTTTTTTTTCTTTGCTATTATTTTCCTTATTCTTGTCCTTTTCCATCTCCTCATCTGTCTTTGATTGTTCAGGGAGAGGAGTCTGGAAGACAACTATTTCATCGGTTTCCTTATTATGGGGTACTGGCAGAAGTCTGTATATTTCATTTTTAAATTCTTCATAATTATTGAATTTTGTAGCCTCTTTTATATCTTTAATGCAAATTGTATTACTCATTATCTTCCTCTTAACTTTAATAATATCTGGTAAATAGCTAAATAATTAAGGATTAGTTTCTGGTGTTTTGCTGTGTCTTTTTGTCCTTTGACCTTTCCTCTTATACCCGTTAAAGACACCTTTAAATATATATATTATGTTATAAAGGGAAAGAAAACAAGTGAAATATAAATAAACCATTCTAAAAGGATAACATATTAATGTGGGTTGCCGTTCGCTTTTGTGGCCATGGATGGAAAAAACGGTTACGGGATGCTGGGTTTATCTGACCGCCCAAGAGTAACCCCAAGTGGTCCGGCGGCCTGATTGAGGTATTTTTATCGGACACGGCTTGGCATATATTAATTATAGTTCGGATGTGGGGAGCGCTGATTGATGGTTTTGGGAGGTGCGGAATGAATTACGGGGATGCATTGAAGACAGTACAGGATTTCTATGAGATTACCAGTCCGACGGCGGATGATGAGTTCATGTATACAGAGGCTTTAGGGGTGCTCATTCAGGAGACAAAGGAGCCCAAGTATATGGTGGAGCTGGGCTGGTATTATAGCAGTATTAAGAGATTTGATTTGGAGATAAAGTATTTAGAGCTGGCGGCGGAGAGCGGATATGGTCCTGCATTTGAGGAACTGGGTTACATGTGGTACTACGGTCAGCACGGGGAAAAGGACTATGACAAGGCGTTTCAGTGTTTTTCCAGGGGCGCGGAGAGGGATAAGTATGGAAACTCCGGCAGTCTTTGGTGCAGATACAAGCTGGCGGATATGTACCGTTATGGGTTATCGGTGGACAAGGATCCGGATAAATACCGGCAGATGATTGAGGCAGCCTATGAGGATGTGAAGAACCCCAGATTTCTAAATGAGCCCTTTCCGGAAATAGCCCTGAGGCTTGCCGGAATACGGGCAGAAGAGGGCAAGAAGGAGGAGGCTGTGAGACTCCTGAGACAGGCCAAGTCTTTTCTGGCAGAGAGGTTATCTGTGGATCCCTTCTGGGGACATATTAACGTCATGGGCAGAATTGTCCGCTTTCTCTACCGGCTCACACCTTTTAATATAGAATATGCGGACTTCTACGATCTTTTCCATATGACAGGGGAGGAGGGGGAATATTCTTTCATGCGGGAAGGCAGGAAGTATATCCTCATAGTGTCAGAGGAGGATGGGGAATACGGGATTAAGTTTGACGGCAGGTGGTATAGGAGCTTTGAGGAGTTCTGTCAGAAGGCAGAACTGGGCGGCAGCAAAATTACTCGTATTTATGATGAATTCTATGATCTGGAGGTGGCGGAATGAGTGGGAACAAGCAGTTAGAAGGAATAGCGGATAATGGAAAGGCCATGCTGGAGGAGTATGAGGATTTGCTGGTGCGGAGGGATCAGCTCTATAAGGAGGCAGCCTCCTATATGGTTACCTATACCAAGGAGTTTGGGGACATGATAACCGAAAATTTCCAGTTAAAGGTGGAATGCATCAAGAAGAAAAAGACCATCAGCTATTGCCGCCGCCGTATGAATCGGGGACTGCCCATAGATACTGAACGCATGGAAATCGAGATTGATGAGGAGATGACTCTATACTATACTCAGCTTGATGACCTGCTAAGGGAGACAGAACAGGCAAAAAATGCCGAAACTATAGGTCAGTTCCGATATAATCGCGCCAAGAAAATATATCGCAGACTGGCTAAGCAGCTGCATCCGGATATTAATGGAAGAACCATGGAGAACGAGGAACTGAAGGAACTCTGGAATAGAATTACTGCGGCCTATCGGATTAGTAATGTGGACGAGCTGGAGGATCTGGAGGTATTGGTCCGAAAGACCATGGAGGAGCTGGGAGAAAGCGGATTTGACCTGGATCTATCCAATATTGAGGAGAGGATAGAGCGGGTGGAGAGGCAGATTAATGATATACTTCTCACTGAGCCTTACACCTATGGGGAGATTCTGTCTGATGAGAAGAAAAAGGAGAGTCTCAGGGAAAGGCTGAGGGAAGAGCATGATGATTTTGAACGGTATCTAGAGAGCCTCAACAGTACTTTGAATGAGATGCTGAATCAGGAAGGGGTGAAGATTGTATGGAAAATGAATTGACTATTAGAGAAGAGAGCAAGGTAGCCCTTGTGAAGGATAATCCCCTGGGGGATCTGATAAAACCCCTGACCCATGAGATTCTCCTCTTTGATTCCTATGTGGCCGGTACTACTTATGTGAAGGACCAGACTGCCCTTGAGGAGTTGAAGGTTGGGGACAAGCTGACCCTGCAGAGGGAGCCTGATAATCGTTTTGACGACAATGCCATATGTGTGCTGGACGGGCAGAAGAGAAAGCTGGGTTATATTCCGGAAAAGGATAATATTGTTTTCTCCAGGCTTATGGACGCAGGCAAATACCTGGTGGCAAAGGTGGTCAGGCTGGAAAGCAAAGGATCCTTCCGGCAGATAAATGTAAGTATTTATTTGGTGGACTTCTGAGAGGTTGAATATTATCTGAGCGGGGATGGGACCGCTTTATCCAAATGTATCAATAAAGCCAAAATCTTTTTCTGTGCCTGGGGAAGGTTGATGTCCCCAGGTCACATCCAGCATAGCTACACCTATATATCTGTATGGCCTAGAGCCTGATTTCACTCAGTACCTTGCCGATGCTATCATGAAAAACCAGTTCAGCCATGGCTTCCATCTTGGTCTTTCCTTTATTAATGATGATGAGATGGGGCCCGTGGAAAAGATGGGCCATTCTGGCGGCGGAACCCACCTCCAGGGAGGTGCCCCCGATAATGAGGCAGTCGGCGGTATTCATGAGATTAACCGCATTTTCATAGGCCTCGTCCGGCAGCATTTCACCATAGAGGGTGACATCAGGACGCACCATCTTGCCGCAGTCCGGGCAGTGGGGGGTCTTTTCCTGATTGTCAAAGACAAAGTCGGCGTCAAAGGTTTTTCCGCAGGAGATGCAATGACTGTGCATGGCACTGCCGTGGATTTCCCATACTGCCTTGCTTCCTGCCTTTTGGTGCAGACCGTCAATATTCTGGGTGACGATTCCATCCAGCTTGCCGGCCCTCTCCATTTCCGCCAGCTTCAAATGGGCGGCATTAGGAAGGACTTGCCTTGCATCCAGATTTCTGCGGAAGTAGTCAAAAAAGACCTCTGGTTCGCTTCGCAGACATTCGTGGCTCAAAAGGTATTCGGGGCGATAGCTCCGGAAACGCTTTTCCGTCTTCCGGTACAGGCCGTCCTTACTGCGAAAGTCTGGAATTCCGCTCTCGGTAGAAACACCTGCCCCACCCAGAAAAGCGATATGTTCTGACTCTCTAATGATATCATTCAGCCTTTCGATATTTTGTTCGTAGTCTAAACTTTGCCTGGAACCTTTCATAAATGAAATCCTTTCCGCGGGTTTGTTTTAACGGACACGTGCGCTTAATCCAGTAGTTCCTATTGCCTTATGATGATAGCATCCCTTTATCCATCAGTTCTGAGATTCTTAATATTTTCCCCATTTGTTTCCTTTCCTGTCTCGGCCTGACTTTCCGTCCTCTGTCTCGGGTCTGCGCTTTTAGTCCTCCGTCTCGGGCTTGCTCCTTCCGGCCCTGGCCCGGCAGATGAGCTGGGTCATGGATCCCATGGGACAGAAGCTGCACCAGGTCCTGGGTTTAAATATTACCATGAGAATGAGCCCAATCAGGGCGGATGTCAGCATGAGACTGTAGAAACCGAAAGCGTATTGGGCCACCCAGTCCGGTACGGTACCTGCAGTGTAGGCCCAGTCCCAGGGAAGCCGGAAGGTCCAGAAGAGCTTGATGGATTCCTTCAGGGTGGCACCGCTAAATACCAGCCAGGTCTGATAGAGGATATTGCCAAACATGGTCATGAAGAAAATCAGAAAGCCATAGCGAAAGGGTTTGGAGGCCATCCAGCCGGGAGTGGGTTTTTGTCTGGAGCAGTCAAAGGTCTTGGGAATAATGGTCAGCAGCTGGCTTCTTCCGCAGAGGTGGTGACAGAAAAACTTATTTCCGCCAAAAATCGCGAAGAGTAAAGGGACCATGAAGTCCAGCATACCCAGCCAGGCAAAGAGTATATTAAAAAAGCCCAGCACGAAATAGATTATGGTCCAAATCCAGAGATAATCATACCAATGTTTCTTTATATTATTCATAAATATAATCCTTTCCGCTCCCGGTAATATGGCTTTCCGCAGATACCGGGAAAGCGCATTCTCATAGGGGCGTCCGGTGTCCTAAACAGCAGGCTCCCTCATTAGAATCTCGATACTGTTTGCGGGGCAAACCTTCTGACATTTACCGCAGCCTATGCAGAGGGATTTATCGACAATGGCAAAACAGCCTTTCCAGATAGTAATGGCATTGCGGGGACATTCATGGGTACAGGCTCCGCAGGAAACGCACTTATTCCTGTCAGCCCTGGCATATCTTTTGGGTGCCATAGAATTCTGCCACTCAAAATGTGTGCAAATATACTCACATCGAGATATTGTAAGTCCTCACGGACATTACTTACTGCTTCACCGTGTATGCTTTTGATTGACCGAAATCATATCTACTCGCAAGTTCTTATACACTCCACAGTCGTTAATTCCCGAAATAGCCTTCGGTACATACTTACGATTGCTTGATTATGCAACTTCGTAAGTCTTTGCATCCTTCAAATTAAGACTGGCATTATAATCCCTATCTTCAATATATCCGCAGCTGCATTTATAGATTCTATCTGAAAGTGTTAAATCTTTCTTGATAGCCCCACAACAATGACATATTTTAGAAGATGGATACCACCTGTCCACAATCCTAAGTTCAATTCCATTATCACCACATTTTGCTTTAAGCTTAGTTCTAAACTCATAAAACTTTTGTGATGCAACAGCTTTTGAGAGATGCCTGTTCTTCATCATTCCTGATACATTCAAATCCTCAATAGTTATATAGGATGGCTTGGTTTTCACTATCTCGGCTATTGTCTTATTGATATAATCAGTTCGAATATTATCCAGCTCATGATGAAGTTTCTGTACCTTTAGCTTTTGCTTTTGTATATTCTTTCGAGTGGTTCCTCCTTTCTTTAAATATTCATACTTGCGGGAGAGACATCTCTGCTCTCTGCGTAATTGTTTTTCAAGCTTCCTGACCCTGCCGGATTTGTTGATGTTCCTATAGGTTTTACCATTATGTTCCATCACTTCGTCTAATAGTTCATTCCACTTTTTGCGGTTATAATTTAAGCCACTTCCATAATCCTCAATACATTGATTTACAATAATACCTTTTGCGCTACAAAACTGGCGCAAAAAGAAATTTGGTTTTGCAAATCATCTGTTTGATTTCTTGTAGACACTCTGGCCTGACTACTCCCACGGGCAAGCCCGTGGGGTTCTGATTATCAAGTGTAGCTTGTAATCGTACATCATTTTCAGATTTTGGAGTTACAAGTGTAAATCTGTTTGAATCAGGACTTTCATTACCAAGCAATCCAACGACCACATTAACGGTAAATTTCTGCTTTTCAGCAAGGACGGACAGTCAATCGCCCTCATATTAAGTTGTTAAACTACGTTAATTCCGCTGTTTAATACTTTTATTTTGTTAGCCTTAATCCGTGTGATTAAGGCTTTTTCTTTAGTGTATTGTCTTTCAAATTCGTTACTACATTTGTTTTTGTCTATATCTTGTATTTTGTAATCGTAACAGTAAAGTAAAAATGATGAATACCAGTCTCTCTGTACTTCGGTACCATCTCTAAGTTTATACAATCGGTCAGATAATTTCTTTTTGATGTAATCATCGGCAGTATGGTCGTACTGGCTTGCCCTATAATTATTCGGAACTTCTATATATGTACCGCCTGTGACTTTGAATTTCTTTTCTACTGTAGTCTGAAATCCAGAGGGACAACGGTTCTTTATGGATTTACCGAAACGCTTTTTCTTATTGAATTTACCCTTACTGTTAACAGTAGTTTCTTTAGCTCGCTTCATGAGCTTACTTGCATTCTTAGGCTCTGTAATAAAAGTATCTCCAAGGCTTCGCAAGTGATTAGCATCCTCATTTATGGCAAATTGCCTGTTAACTGCATTTATACGACATAATTCAGAATGTCTGGCTTTCAGCTTCTTATAATGATTTGAGTATTTCCAAGTCTTGCGACCTTTCTTAACCGTGCCATCCTCATTATAATTTTGAGGATTTGTCGCTCGTCTTGACCTGTCCATAGCACGATACAATAGACGTTCTTTCCTTTCGGATGTCTGAATACTATTTCCACGCTCAGAAAGATTCTTTAGCCCAACTTCAGTATCGGATGTATAGGCAACTGTCTGAGTACCAATGTCTGCGCCTATCATGCCTTTACCGTATTTGTGACGGGGATTGCCGAATGTATCATATTTCGGTTTTGCCTTACCTTCAATGGTCAGATGCAAATATATTCTGTATTTACCTCTTATCATTTTAAGAACGAGTGTTGCATAGCAAGGTCTGTATGTATCTATACAATAAGCATCCTCAATAAGCGTACTAATGGCTTTGCCGTCCGTAATCTCAGGTTCGGCAAGATATGATAAAACCGCATCTACCTCATCCTGTTGAAATCTATCATTAACCTGTATCCTAAAAGAAATCTTTCCGAGTTTAAAATGCAACTTACCATTTTTGACTGCCATCGGAATCCCACGATTTATCTGTTTTGCCCTAATACAAGGCAGTTCTCCGTATTTTGAGAAATGAATAGTATTTCCATTACCGTATAAGCATTTTTCAATGCCTCGCCAAACATTTTCAGCTTTTGTTAATGCAAAAACAGCATCTATACTATATTTCTTACCTATAGGTATCATGGATTTTCTGCAATAATCCCATGTGATATTGTAGGATTTTTGCATTTCATTAAGTTGATTGGCGTAGATTTTACGTTTAGTCTTATCTTCAGTATTTCCATACAGAGATAGTAGTTTACGGTATCTCTTTGTACGGAGAAGTTGGTCATAATTTTTTCTCATAAGACCGACAAGTTCGTTACCCGCTTTGCGTATCTTATCAGAAAGAGCCACAACCTTCAGCACATCAGAATAAGGCATATCAGTTTCAGCAACTAAGATATGCCTGTCAGAAAGCTTATGATATTGTTTCAGAATTTTACTATATTCCTTATCAGTCATGATTTTTCTGCTCCTCAATATACTTGATTACTGTAGCTTCGCTTATATGACCAACCGTTGATACAAAATATCCCCTTGACCATAAAACGCCGCATCTTGCATAGAACTGTTTTAATTGCGGAAACGCTTTAAAAAGTTCAATGGCACTGATGCTTTTAAGAGTTCTCACTACATCGCAAGGAGCTACTGTTTGTGGTACATCTACAAAAATATGTATATGGTCAGGCATTATTTCAAGTGCCTTGATACGATATTTATAATCATCACAGATTTTGTATAGTATCTGTTTAAGCGTATCCTCAACATTACCCTTTAATACTGCAAATCTGAATTTAGGACACCAGATGATGTGATACTGTATCAGGTATTTGCAATGCGAAGCACTATGATATTGTTCCTCGCTCATTGTCTTTTTCTCCTAACTGATATTTTTCCTGAATACCTCTGCGCATCAGGTCAAGAAATGTGATTGTTG
>JAILCB010000133.1 GCA_024680595.1 Lachnospiraceae bacterium
AGATCCGCCGTTACCTCCTCGAAAGGAACATGGAATACCTGGGACGCGGTAATGGCATGAATATCCTTGTCCTCCTGATAGGCCCCGATGAGCTTGTCATCCCCTGACATAGAGGCCAGAATCCGGAGCTCTATCTGGGAATAGTCCGCATCGGTAAAGCAATATCCCTCTTTTGGTATAAAGATTTTCCGGAACTCCCGTCCCAGCTCTGTCCGGACCGGAATATTCTGCAGATTAGGATCTGCCGAGCTGATTCGGCCTGTGGCAGTTATGGTCTGATTAAAGGTGGAATGAATGCGCCCTCCCTCGTCAATAAAGGGCTCCAATCCGTCCGCATAGGTAGACTTGAGCTTGGACAGCTGCCGGAACTCCAGAATCCTTCCTATAATCGGAGCCTTGGGGGCCAGCTTTTCCAGCACCTCCGCTGATGTGGAATAGCCGGTCTTTGTCTTCTTGCCGCCCTTTAGACCCATCTTCTCGAAGAGTATGAGACCCAGCTGCTTAGGGGAATTAATATTAAATTTCTCCCCCGCCCCCTCATATATCTCCTGCTCCAGGAGGTCAATCTTCTGCCCCAGCTCCTTACTAAAACGGGAAAGCTCTTCTCTACGTACACAAATCCCCTCCGCTTCAAGGGAAGAGAGTACCGGAATCAGGGGCATTTCCACAGATTTCAGCAGATCCTCCATCCCCTCTTCCCGGATTTGGGGCAGCAGTCTCCGCCCTTCATTAAGGGCGGCAAGTGCCCCCTCCCTGGCATTCCCGGGAATGCCATAGTCACTCCGCAGGGGATCCAGGAGGTAGAGCTCGATCTCCAAATCAAACAGATTATCTCCCGTATGGAAGTCCCCCTTCTTTAGGAGCTCCTTTAAGCCCACAGTAAAGAGCCTTCCCCGCCCCAGCTCCAGGAGTTTGCTGATACCATCCCCCAGATAGGCCGATGTAATAAAGCCCTCTCTAACAATATAATTAGCCTCTTCATCTGTTGCCAGGGCGAGTCCGGACAGGTCTCCCGCCTCATCATAATCTGCCGCAAAGCCTAAGTCTGCCGCCTCACAGGCTGAAGCAAAAGCCTTCTCAGCCCCGGCCAAATCATTAATAATATGAAAGCGCTCCTGCAGAGATTTCTCCTCCTTCTCTGCCAGCCCCTCAAAGCGTTTGAAAAGACTCTTTAGCTCCAGGCTTTTCACAATCTCATAGGCTTCAGGAGTAAACAGATCCGTAAGGACCGCATCCTCCTCCGATAGAAGGATATCGGCATTTGTCTCAATGGTAGCCAGCGTCTTCGATAGCTCCGCCAGGTTGAAATTAGCCTGCAGCGTCTCCCTGACACTCTTTTTATTAATCTCTGAAATATGATCCTTTAGGTTCTCAATATTACCATATTTCAGCAAAAGCTCCGTAGCCGTTTTGGGACCAATCTTGGGCACTCCCGGAATATTATCGGAGGAATCCCCCATAAGTGCCTTTAGTTCAATGATTCCCAAGGGCGGCAGGCTGTATTCCTTCTCCACTTCCTCCGGATCATAGGCCGTCACTGTGGTCTGTCCCTTAGATGTCCGGGGCAAAAGCAGCCTGGTATGGTCCGTCACCAGCTGCAGGAGATCCCGGTCACCGGACACAATACAGACCTCATAGCCCTTTTCCTCCCATCTCCTGGCCGTCGTTCCAATAATATCATCGGCCTCCAGACCGGGCTTCGACAGAATGGGAACCCCCATAGCACTGAGGACCTCCCTCGTCAGGGGTACCTGGGCCCGGAGCTCCTCCGGCATAGGTTTCCTGGTGCCCTTATAGGCTTCATAAATCTCATGGCGAAAAGTAGGCGCGTGTTCATCAAATGCTACTGCGAAATAGCCCGGCTTCTCCTCGTCCAGAATCTTCAGAATAATATTCAGAAAACCGTACACAGCCCCTGTGTGTATGCCCTGGGAATTGGTCAAATCCGGCACTCCATAGAAGGCCCGGTTCAAGATACTATGCCCATCAATTAATAATAGCTTCTGCTCCATATTCTACCCTATCCCTCAAACAAAGAAAAAGATCAAATTGGCCAGGAGAAACAGGGCCACACCGCCCTCCAAAAGATAAATAGCCGCGCGGATCTGATCCTGATAATGAAGCCGTTTCCTGGATTTCTTTATTCGATCCGAAAGCTCCTGATTCAAATCCAATGATTCCCCGTCCTCAATACGCCGAAGTCCCTCCGCCAAAAGGAAACGGATCTCCAATTCATCCTCACACTCTTTACAATTCTCCACATGATTCAATAGAAGCCTGGTCTCCCTGGGCTTCAGCTTGTTCTCAAGGAAGGGCTGCATCAGGCTCTCCACATCCTTGCATGTAAGGTTATCCTCTGACAAAAGCTTCATGATTTCCGTCCCTTACCAGACTATTTGCCTGTCTCTATCCCAAAGATATTGGCATCTTCCTTGTAGTTCTGAAATACTCTCTCTATCTCACGGACCTCATCCTCTGCCGCAAAGAAGGCTCTTGATACCTCAGGGTCAAAATGGCTCCCGGTCTCTTCCCGGATAATTCCCAGGGCCTTTTCCAGGGACATAGGCTTCTTGTAAACCCGAATAGAAACCAGGGCGTCGAAAACATCCGCCACTGCCATCACTCTGGCAGACAGGGGAATGTCTTCTCCTGCAAGTCCATCCGGATAACCCTGTCCATTCCACTTCTCATGGTGATGGTGGGCAATTTCCCTGGCCTCCGTCAGATAGGAGGACTCAGGCACCTGCTCAATAACCCGATCGATGACCAGCTTTCCGGCCGTCGTATGGGTCTTCATAATATCAAACTCCAACTCATCCAGTTTCCCCGGCTTATTCAGAATGGCGTCAGGCACGGCAATCTTGCCTATATCGTGAAGAGGGGCCGAGCTCACCACATTTGAAATATATTCATCGGTCAGCACATCGGCATGAATACCAAGCTCCCGCATTTTCAGGAGAATAGCTTTCACATAGGCCGCAGTCTTCCTTACATGCTCCCCGGTATTCTGATCCCGGCTCTCCACCATATCCGCCAAAACCATAATAAGGGAGTTCTGCATTTTGGAAATGGTCTCATTCTTGGCACCAATTTCCTCCGTATGGGCCACATTTCTCTTCATCATTTTGAGGAAGGCCTGATACAGGTTCTCTATCTCATCACCTGTATGTATATCCAGCTTCTTCATTTTCTCCAGGAGATTCTTTTGGGCATCCTCCTCTTCATAATCTATACCCTGGGTGCCGAGCGCCATGGCATTTACAGGATAGATAATTCTATAGTCTACATACCAGATGGCAATAGCCAAAATCACAATTACAAAGCCCAAAAAAAGGAAAACCATCTGAATGGCAAAAGACAATTGATTTGTCACTACGCCGGACATATCAATATCCGCCCCTGCATAGCAAATGCACTTACCCCGATCATTATAGACAGGCGTATAGGCCGTAAGAAGCCAGCCAAAGGAATCATCTGTAATGATGGTCGAGACAGGGTTTCCGGCAAACAGATCATCCATCAGGGGCTCAAAGGATTCATCAAAGGGTATGACATCCCCATGTTTACTGGCAGGCGTATCCTCCGTATCCAAATCAAATACTACATGACAGCCGTCCTCCTGAATTTGATAGACATAGAGATACTTCAAATCCGAATTTGCGTCCTTGATCTTTTGCAGATTTACTTTGGTCGCTTTATAACCGGGAACACTTTCGCCTTCTGTTACATACCTCTCCACCAATTCCGGATCAATGGTATTTGCAGCCATTGCAGAGACATTGGAGGCCGTCTTTTCATTCAGCGAAATCAAGGAATTCCGATACAGAATGAGACTAATTGTGGTAGCCGCTACAGAGAGAAAAACCAGAGATACCAGGAGAATCACCAATAAGCTGGAACGAACCGAGGTAGTACGGTACTTGACCTTCTTTGCGGCCCTCTCCTCTTCCCTGGTCAAAGGTCTCTGCCTCCAGCCATGAAAAAACATTTTATTCTTATACTCTTTTGGTATGAGATAAAGAATAATCTGTACAACAGTCACGGAAATAAGCTTATCGATAAAGTCAATGTATAGATCTGCGAGAAAACCCTGGCTTGGAAACTCCGTAATCAAACGGGGAAGAATTCCCCCGATTCCGCCCCCGATAAGGGAAAGGGCCGCCGCAAATAGAATGGTAGTCCAGGCCTTCTTGAGCCAGCCTCTATTAGAGAGGAAGGTGGCGCATACAGAAATGAGGACACTTAGAACAGCGTAATAGACTGAAATGGTATCCGTAAAGCCATTCAATAGATTCGATGCGAATCCAACAATAATACCGGGCAGGTATCCCCCCAGTACTGCAGTAAGGACGGTTCCTATGGTGTCCAGCCAAAGCGGTATTTCAAAGACTGTAACAAACTTATACAGGACTAGATTTATAAAAATACCCACAAAGCAAAGGCCGATACAGTGATACCAGTTTTTTCTTATTTCTTCCTTATAATCCTCAGAATCCGTCATATCAACCCTCTTCAAGACCTATTTCTCTATAGAAACATAATTGAAATAATCGGAAATCACGCAAATCTATATTTCCTCACTGCAGCCTTCACACCCCGAAATCCCCTGTCCCGTACGGGACAAGGTTCAATTCCTCTGCAGCCCGGGGCTCCATGTAAAGAACCTATTTCCGGGCAAATTAGCTCTCCGGGCCCTATATCTAGCTGAGCCTTTCCAGCTCGTTATCCAGCTCCCGGAGATGGCTGAAAACCTCGTCCTGGGCCGATAAATCCATTCTTCTCAGGTCTTCTGCCACCTTTCCGGACGCCTGAAGAAGCTGCTCCAAATGTATCTCCGACTTTAGCATTTCCATTCTATCCGTAATATCCGTAATAAAGACAAAATATACATCTCCAAATTCCGGAGAATAACTGTACTTGCCATAATCATCCACCCAGCGGATTTCCCCGTCCTTCCGGCAAATACGATACTCTACATGATCCAAATTATCACTGTCTTCGTCATCAATCTGATTATCAATGGCGGCCTGAATCCGGTCATAGTCAGGTCCATAGACCATACCCTTAAATGTATATCCCGTTAATTCCTTAAACTCATCCAATGTCTTGCAGCCAAAGATCTCCAAGAGCCTTTGATTATGAAAAATCAGTTCCTGTGATTCATCCTCGCGATAAATGAAGAAGCCGCCGGGTATTACAGAAGACATCTGCCTCACCACCGGCATAGTATATTTCGTAAGAGCAAATCCGTCTATATAACGTTCCCTACGTTTAGTAATGTCCTTCATAAATCTTCGCCCTCCTTAAAGCATAGCAGATTTCACCAAAATACCCTGTATGCATTCCATCTTTCGAATACATGTCCTGACGCATTCGGAAGGTCCGGAAAATAAAAACACTCCTCATTTTACCACAAAAACAAGATTGTATCAAAAAAAACGCCGCCCTATTTATTCAATTACACGGATGAGATTATTAAAAATTCAAGTCCCGCCTGTGAGACCCGGTATGGGATTGCTCAGTGTCAGCTGACATCTCCCAAGCCGGAGCCCTGCGGTCTGCACCTCCGTGGAGCCTTTATCTCGGCGGATGATTTACACTGAGATAAATTGATTATTCCGGGAGTCATACTCATATCCCACTGAGCCTAATATTTCCAAAAGGCTCTTCTCCTCCACTCCCTCTTCTGCGCAGAAATCCTGCAGACTTGAATAATTGTTTCTAAGCTTTGTGTTTACATAACTCAATAAAATAATGGGATCTTCAGGAATCATATTATCTCCTTTCCTATCAGGCCACAGCCCGAACCGCACTAAAAGCACCCACAGTTATAATTCCCACAATCAGGCCTGCCAGCAAGACCCCCAAAAGGACCGCAATGGTACTTTTCTTGAAGTCCATGTCCAGAAAACTGGCCGCCAGCATTCCGGTCCAGGCCCCGGTTCCGGGCAGGGGTATGCCCACGAATAGCAGCAAGGCCACATAGAGCCCCCGTCCGGCCTTTTCCTCCAAAGCCTTTCCGCCCTTCTCTCCTTTATTCAGACAAAATGTGAAGAACCCTCCAATCACCGGCTTATCCTTTCCCCATAGCAGGATCTTTCTGGCAAAGAGATAGATAAAAGGAACCGGAATCATATTTCCTATGATGCAGATAGCAAAGGAAAGCCCCAGGGGAAGTCCCAAGGCCTGAGAGACCGGCAGGGCCCCTCTTAACTCAATCAGCGGAATCATAGAAATAAACAATACCCACAAGCAATTTTGTAACATAAACACCTCATCGGAAGAATTTTGAAATATCGTTAAACAGAACAAACATCATAAGCACCAGAAGAATACAGATCCCAATTAAATGGATACCTGCCTCCACCTTCTGGTTTACGGGTTTCCCCGTTATAGCCTCTATAATGAGAAAGACCAGCCTCCCCCCGTCCAGGGCGGGAATAGGCAGGAGGTTCATGACCCCCAGGTTTGCTGAAAGGAGAATGGTTAGAATCATCATATTGATCCATACATAGAAAATCCCGTCCTGCCTTGACTCCTCATAAACCTCTCCTACGGTCTGGGCAATACCCACTGGACCTGCCACATCATCTTTGGAAAGGCGCCCTGTGAAGAGCATGCCCAAACTCTTCCATGTGGCCTCAATCCAATACCTGACCTCAGTTAGGCTATAGCGGACCGTCTCCAGCACACTGCCCTTGACCCGGATACCTCCCCGGAAGCCAAATAAATACCGGTCTGACTCACTGTCATACCTGGGAACCACTGAGGTATTATAGATTTTTCCCTCCCTTTCAAAGGTAATTCTGGCCTCTTTGCTTTCATTTAAGAGCATGTAGAGACTAATATCCCGGTAAATCACAATCTTTTTCCCGTTGATTTCCAGAATCTCATCCCCGGCCCGGAGCCCGGCCTCCTCAGCGGGAAAGCCTTCCATGACCTCAGCCACCTCCGGCGGATCATATCCTATACTGCCCACCACAAAGAGAGAGAGGAAAAAGGCCAGGGCAAAGTTCATAAAGGGACCCGCAAAAACCGTGGCCAGCCTGCCCCACACAGAAGCCCTGACAAAGGATTTGGGACTGGAGCTCTCCTCCCCGTCCATTCCCTCGAACTGGCAGGCACCCCCAAAGGGCAGGAGCTTAATTGAGTATTTCGTACCATGGTAAGTGAAACCCCAAACAGTGGGTCCAAAGCCTATGGAAAACTCCACCACCCCGATACCGCTTTTTTTGCCTATGACGAAATGGCCCCCCTCATGGACCAGAACAATCGTCGTAAAGATTAATAAGAATAGAATGATCTGCATAATTCCCTGGCCTCCTCTTCTGAGGCAAGAATTTCATCCAGGCTGGGATTCTCAATGACCCTATGCTTGTCCATAGTTTTCTCAATGGCCTCTGTTATCTCCAGATAGCGAATCCGCCCCTGCAGGAAGAATTGAACCGCCTCTTCATTGGCGGCATTGAAAACGGTCGGCATAGTGCCGCCCCTACGGGCCGCAGACAGGGCCAGGGGCAGGCCCCGAAAGGTCTCCGTGTCAGGCTTTTCAAAGATAATGCTGCCCATGGTCCCAAAGTCCAGCCGGTCTACCGGCAGGCTTTCCCTTCCCGGATAGAGCAGGGCATATTGTATCGGCACACGCATATCCGGTGCCCCCAGCTGGGCCATGACCGCCCCGTCCACGAACTGGACCATGGAATGAATGATGCTCTGGGGCTGGACATATACCTCAATACTATCATAGGGAACATCAAAGAGCCAATGGGCTTCCATAACCTCCAGCCCCTTATTCACCAGGGTGGAAGAGTCAATGGTCACCTTTGGCCCCATGCTCCAATTGGGGTGGCGCAAAGCCTCCTCTGCCGTCATATTCATGAGTTCCTCCCGCTTTTTTCCCCGGAAGGGCCCGCCGGAGGCAGTAATCAATATCTTCTCGATTTTACCGTGCTCCTCTCCCTGAAGGCACTGAAAAATCGCAGAATGCTCCGAATCCACAGGCAGAAGCCTCACACCCGCACGCCTAACCTCTTCTGTAATAATATGGCCTGCAGTGACCAGGGTTTCCTTATTGGCAAGAGCCAGATCCTTTCCCGCCTGAATGGCCGCAATGGCAGGCCTAATCCCAATCATACCTACCATAGCGCCAAGCACTATATCCGCCTCAGAAATAGTAGCGGCTTCCAGAATTCCCTCCATGCCGGAGACAACCCGGATATCCGTGTCTTTTAGTCTGACTTTTAAATCATCCGCCGCTTTCTCCTCATAGAGAGCCACCAGCCTTGGCTGATACTTCCTGGCCTGCTCCTCTATGGCTTTGACATTGGAGCCTGCCGCCAAGGCCACTACAGACAGTAAATCCCTATGGCAGTCCACAATATCCAGGGTCTGTCTTCCTATAGACCCCGTGGAACCCAATAATGAAATTCTTTTCAAAATTACCCCCTTGAAACAATTATTCTAAAAAAATACGGAGATTTCCAAATAAGTCCAGGATTTCTCCGTAATCAAAAACTTCCTAATACCAATTGGGCCGAAGCCCCCTTACATGGAAAAGCCTTGGGGGAAGAGGGCGCCCTCTCCCGGATAAGGGAATAATGGCCCGCAGGCCCTTATGCCCCTCTGCAGGCCTTTCTAGAGTAAATAGGCACAGCAGAAATATATAACTGGCGCTATTATTATCACGGAATCAAAGCGATCCAGGATTCCGCCATGGCCGGGAATTAAATTGCCGTAATCCTTAATCCCCTTGTTCCTCTTTATGCCGGAAGCAAAGAGATCCCCTATCTGGGATATCAGGCCTCCGACCCCTGCCGCTATTCCATAAACCATGAGATTCTTGCCGGCCAAATAGGCCAGAAGGACTCCTGCCAGAATAGAACCCAGGACTCCGCCAACACTGCCCTCAATTGACTTCTTGGGACTCAATACCGGAGCCAGCTTGTGTCTCCCTAAGGCCCTGCCCGAGAGGTAGGCGAAGGTATCACAGACCCAGGAGCCTGCGAAAACCAGAATGATTTCAATTAGGCCATCCGGACGTATCCGGATGAGATGTAGAAATCCCAGCATGGCCACCACATAGATTAGGCCAAAATAGAACTCAATTATCTGACTGCAGCTGTACTTGGGGAAAGTAAAAACATAGAGTGCCATAAAAAGGATTAGGGAAATGATGAGGACGAGAAATAGCTTCTCCGGTTGAGGGAAAAACCAAAGCACCGCCTCATAGGATGCGGCGCAGAACAGTCCCACCAGCTCAGGCAGATCCACAAGGACCTTGGAAGAAGCCCCGCTCTCACCCCCACTCTGTGAGATTCCCTCTTCTGAAGGGACCTTCATGGGCCTAACCGCCTTACAAAACTCATGATAACCAATTAAAGATATAAGAAACAAGAGGGTCCATAAATAGAACCCTCCCATATAAATAGCTCCGCCCAGTACAACTACTAAAACAATACCG
Organism: Lachnospiraceae bacterium; assembly: GCA_024680595.1. Classification (GTDB taxonomy): domain Bacteria; phylum Bacillota; class Clostridia; order Lachnospirales; family Lachnospiraceae; genus NK4A144. The sequence goes on from JAILCB010000133.1 coordinate 9,461, forward strand.
CTTAATAATCTTGTAATAAACATTCTAATTCATCTTTCGCCCCAAAAGGCTATAAAGCGGTTATTCGCAATCCGCCTCACTCCTTACTCATGAACGCGGGACACTTCATTTCCCCTTTCATGAGAGCCTTAACCCCCTCTTGAAACAGATAAAGCTGCAGCCCCGTCTAATGATAAAGCATCTGAAGCGGAGTACTGCCTACACTGTGTTCAAAATGGTAAACTCAATGACTAAAATGAAGAGAAAGCCTAGACAGAAGCCTGTCCCTCTGAGCTCTCTTCTACAATCTGCTCCCCTGTCTTGCCATAGCGGCGGCTCCTATGCCCATAGTCTTCCACGGCCTTTCTCAATTCATTCTCACGAAAGTCCGGCCAATGGATATCAACGAAATAGAATTCCGTATAGGCGCACTGCCACAGGAGGTAATTGGACAGGCGCTGCTCTCCGCTAGTCCGAATCAAGAGATCCGGATCCGGAATTCCCGCCGTATCCAGATAGGAAGCGATTAATTCCTCGGTAACAGGCTCATTCCTATCAAGCACCCCGGAATCCCGATCCTCTATAATCCGGTTCACAGCCCTGGTAATCTCATCCCGGCTGCCATAATTCAGGGCAATCTGAAAATTCAAACCGTCAAACTGCCTGGTATACTCCTCCAAAACAGCTATACTCTCCTGAATATCAGGAGCCAGACGGCTTTTCTCACCCAGTACCCGGACCCGCATATTATTCTTTTTGGCAGTCTTCTTGCAAGTCTTTAAGTAACTGCGCAAAAGATCCATAATAGCGGAAACCTCGTCTCCCGGACGGTTCCAGTTCTCCGTAGAAAAAGCATACATGGTGAGATACTGAATCCCCATATTCCAGGCTGCCCGGCAGACAGTCTCCACATTCTTGGCTCCCATAGTATGACCATAAACCCGGGGCATACCCTTTGACTTGGCCCAGCGGCCGTTTCCGTCCAGGATAATGGCCACATGACGGGGAATTGCTCCACTCATACCGTCATTATTTCCTTCTCTTTGTCAGCCGCAGTCCCATCTACCTTTTTAATGAACTGATCGGTGATCTTCTGCAAATCATCCTGCAGCTCCTTGACCACGTCCTCAGATATCTCCTCGCTCTTTCCCAGCTTCTTGAAGGAATCATTGCCGTCCCTGCGGATATTACGGATAGCAACCTTGTACTCCTCCGCCTTTTTCTTCACATCCTTACACAGCTGCTTTCTCCTGTCCTCTGTCAGCTCGGGAAATACCAGCCGGATAGATGTCCCGTCATTACTGGGATTAATTCCGATATCGGATGTCAGGATGGCCTTCTCAATAGCCTTCATCAAAGCCTTGTCATAGGGCTTAATCATAATAACTCTCGCTTCCGGCACAGACACATTGGCAACCTGCTGTATAGGTGACGGGGTTCCATAATAATCCACGCGAATCCTGTCCAGAATATGAGGATTAGCCCGTCCTGCACGGATTGTGGCATATTCACTCGCCAGATTGTCCAGGGATTTCTGCATTTTCGCTTCATACTTTTTAATTCTTTCGTCCATACAAGACACCTCTCTTTCTGTCAAATCACATTTTCTTATTAATTAATATCTCAAGTCCCACCCGCGAAAGTTTGCGTGAGATTCGGACCAGTATCAGCTGATATCCTCCAAACCGAATCCCTGCGCTTCCGGCTCCGCCACGGCCGGCGCAAAATGAGCGTCCGCTAAATGTTCTGCGGTTTCGCGGGCCCTTTATCTCACCGGGAGATTGGACACCCATCGAGACATATTTGTCATAAGCCGCCATTCAAAAAGCGGGAGGCTTCTCACACTGAGATAAATACTTTCACTGACTTAGCATCAGGAGACAGTAATCTCTGTCCCTGTGAAATCCCCTGACGCCGCCTTCAATATACCGTTCTCCTCATTTAGGGCGAAAACCCGCATAGGCATCCGGTTCTCCATGGCAATAATGGATGCAGTGAGATCTATTACACCCAATTTCTTTTCAACCACTTCCTCAATGGTAAGTCTGTCGTATTTCCTGGCATTGGGATTGATATTGGGATCCGAATCGTAAACCCCGTCAATGGCTTTTGCCAGGAGGATGGCATCCGCATCCACCTCTACCGCACGCAGTACCACGCCGGTATCTGTGGAGAAATAGGGATGACCCGTACCCCCCGCGAAAAATACCACTTTTCCCTCCCGGAAGGCCTCCAGGGCCTTGTCCTTGGAAAAGAGCTCCGTAAAAGCGCCGCATAAGAAAGGGGTCATGATAAGGGTTCCCATTCCCTCAGCCCGGAATATCTCAGACACATATAGGCAATTCATCACAGTGGCCAGCATACCTATAGCATCTGCCTTCGTGCGGTCTATGGCCTCACTGCTCCTGCCTCTCCAGAAATTTCCGCCTCCGATGACAATGCCGATCTCCGTTCCCTTGTCATAGAGGGCTTTGACTTCCTTTGCCACCTTTCTCACAGTGGGCTCATCAAATCCGGTCTTCTTGTCTCCGGAGAGGGCCTCTCCGGAGAGCTTTAGAAGTATTCGCTTCATTTCTTCCTCTTTCCTAAGGCTGCATTCTTGAACTCATCAAAGAAGGAAGTCGGGCTGACATCCGCATAGCACTGTGAGCAGTGTCCTTCAATGACAGCGCCATTATTGATCTGTACTGACTTGGACTTGATATCGCCCATAACAATTGCAGAGGTATCCAGTATGACAGGTCCATGTACATCGATATTGCCCTTGATGGCTCCGGCGATGACCGCGCTTGTAGCGGAGACATTTCCCAGTATGACAGACTCCTGTCCCACCTTGATGGCTCCGGAGCTGATAAGCTCTCCGGTAATCTTGGCAGAATCCGCAAATATTTCGGAAGCCTTGGAATTTCCCTCTATAATGCCGGAAATATTCAATTTTCCTCTCACATTTATATTTCCGGTGACAGCTCCGATAACATCCAGAGATCCTTCGGAAGTGATATCACCCGTAATAGTCATGCCGGCCGTAATAACACCGGTCTCGTCCACCTCGGGGCCTTCCTCCATCTCAGGTACGCCCAGATTCTGCAGATGCTCCGGGTCAACAATCAGCGTATCTTCCTTTGAATCTGCGGCTGAATCCTCAGTATAGGGCTCTGCCGACATTAAATCCATAGCCTCTACTGCAATCTCTTCTTCCTTCATTTGAGTTTCTCCTCCTATCTCCTCTATGATGTCCCGGCTCTGTGCCTCTTCTATCATATTATCCGGCACATTCAGCCTAGTTATTTCCTCTTGTGTCTGTGAATCCATTTCTGTCCCGGTCAGGGGCAATTCTATTTCCTGCCCGCCCCGGGCTTCAATACCATCTATATCAATCCCGTCCTGACTAAGCTCTGTTGTCTCAGCCTGCTTCAGAATACTTGCCAGCTCTTCTACCGTTATGGCATCCTCCGGCACCGACTCCTCTTGAAGCTCCGCTAATCCCTCTCCTGCAGGCTCCGTGGCCATTTCCGGGACCGGCTCCGCTTCCGTCTCTGATACCATCTCCGGTATAACCATAGGCTCTGGCTGCGAATCCGCCTCCGCTATCATTTCCGATGCCAGACTGAAGTCCAAATCCAACTTCATTTCCGGCGTAACCTGGGGCTCCGGCTCCGCTTCCGCCTCCGCCACCATTTCCGGTATGACCAGGGGCTCCGGTTCCGCCTCTGCCATCATTTCCGGTATGACCAGGGGCTCCGGCTCCGCTTCCGCCTCTGCCGTCATTTCCGGTATGACCAGGGGCTCCGGCTCTGGCTCTGCTTCTGCCGTCATTTCCGGTATGACCAGGGGCTCCGGCTCTGCCTCCGTTTCCATTTCCGGCATGACCAGGGGCTCCGGCTCTGCTTCCGCCTCTGCCGTCATTTCCGGTATGACCAGGGGCTCCGGCTCTGGCTCCACCGTCATTTCCGGCATGACCAGGGGCTCCGGCTCCGCTTCCGCCTCTGCCGTCATTTCCGGTATGACCAGGGGCTCCGGCTCCGCTTCCGCCTCCGCCACCATTTCCGGTATGACCAGGGGCTCCGGCTCTGGCTCTGCTTCTGCCGCCATTTCCGGTATGACCACTGGCTCCGGCTCTGCCTCCGCTTCCGCCTCCTCCACTATTTCCGGTATAGCCCGTGGCGCCGGCTCTGCT